>JANNPM010000042.1:0-1862 GCA_031400145.1 Chryseolinea sp.
TGCGTCGCGGCGACCGACTCTACCGCCTGGGCGGCGACGAATTCGCGACCCTGTTTCTGGACATCGACCCCAATCTCGCCCTGCAGACCGCGGAAAGATGCATCGAAGCCGTCAGTCAGCATGACTTTTCCAGCCTGGGTAAAAATTGAAGCATTAGCTTACTCTAAATATCTTATTTTATCTATAATTTCCAAAACATCTTCATCAATTTAGATAAGTATAGCTGAATAGTAACGAAATATCTTTTAAAATGACCGGTGCCGTTTCATTGAACAAGCTATCCGGTTGGATTGATTCAAGGAGCAATCTTCATGTATATTATTAATATGCAAAGAATTTATTCGATGTGTAAAGGACGGCTATTGACCTGTTATGCTTCTTATTTTTACGGCATATGAGAAGGATAAGACAGTCAGTTGCGGTAAAGAGCTTTATATAATTGTAAAAATGGAATTTATAAACCAATAAAAGTTAACCCAAGTAATAGTATGAAAACTCTTTTCAAGTTTCGTTTAAGGAAATTTGCGCTGTTAGCATTTTTGTTTTGTTCTGCACTTTGGCTTTCCTCGTGCGGTGATGATGATGAGCCAACGGATTCAGCATTGCCGGAAGTCTCTTTTACGGATCTTACCGTTGATGAGCCAGTCTGGAACACTGTCCCAATCAAGATTGATGCAAACGATGATCAGGGCATTGCTACAATTGAGATTTTTATAGATGGTGATTTAGTGGCAACAGTCACAGAAGCGCCCTATGAAACTACATGGGATTCCAACACAGTATCCGATGGTTCGCATATTGTGAAAGTTGTCGTTACAGATATGTCAGGCAACAAAGTTGAAAAGGAAGTGACCATTGTAGTTAAAAACATTCTGGTTGAGCTTGATTTCGCTGCCGATCAGCTTCTTGAAGAGGAAGACTATCATAAACGTGGCTTTGTATTTCTTTCAGACGACTCCGGAAACGTAATTGCTTCCGCAGAATACATTAACGGACAGCATCTTGAGCTAAAGTCCTCAACATTTAATGGCGAAAAGTTTTACCTGACTGAAGTACTTCTGGATGAAAGAGAAGCAGCAGATGACTTCGTCAGACTTTGGACCTTTGCTGATGTAGATAGAGGTGGCAAGTGGGTTGTGCTTGATGATCGCGAATATGATGACGAACCCTATGCGGGTGAAGCCTCTTTGAGTTTTACCAATGCGGCAGCCTCAGCCTATTATGTCGCGTACTCGAATGGAGATGAGACATATACGGATCAATCGAATACCTCTGCTGCTATCAGAATACATAAAAGTCCAAGCAAACTTTACATCGTTCGCAACAACGATGGCGACAGTCCAGCGCCGACATACGGCCTGCTTTCCAACATCGTTACCGGAACCAACGAAGCCATTAACTTAAGTTCCGTCAATAAAGCCCTGACAAAAGTAACCGCTACGGTGCCTGATGGCGCTATCTATGCCAGTGTGGAAATGGAAGCGTTTCCGGCTGCTGATAATTATTCTGAGCCTTATAGGTTGCGGAGTTTCAGCACTCGTGTCCCCGGTCCAATGGATATTTATCATCCAGGTGCAGCTTTTCCGTCATATCATATAGAAAACTATTATGAAACCGAAGACATCTCGTATGGCAGGGCCAGCCGTACTGAATTTGGAAATTTTTCGATTCCAACGCATAACACCATTTTTTCTTTTGCCAACAACACGCTCACATACTCGGCCACTGGTGATTATGATTTCGTCGAAGCGGCGAAAGCCGTGGGGCATTGAGACATTAAGACATTGAGTCATTAGGCCATTGAGTCGGTATCTCAATCGTATACAACGCGGTCTCCTGCCGCCGTCCTCGCACCGCGACCT
>JANNPM010000069.1:0-2062 GCA_031400145.1 Chryseolinea sp.
GAGACCCAGATCATGAAATATATTCAATCGGACCTTCGCCTGGCGTTGCCCGTGATCGATATCAAAAAGCTTAACAACATTATTCCCGTTCCGCAGAAATCACTCTCCAGCCTGGACGAGCGTATTCGTAATGCCGAGCACACATTCGCCGTAACTGAGAGACGCAAATTCGATCATGTTCTGCTGATCGACGATGCAGTAGGTTCCGGCTCAACGCTAAACCAAATCGCTCGCAAAATCAAAGACAAAGGTGTCGCTCAGAAAATTACCGCGCTCGCGCTGGTCGGCAGCTTCAAAGGATTCGATGTCATCACCGACGTGTAGGTCATGCGATCACGGCCCTGATATGTCTTTGAACAATGGCACCCAGACCGGCGACCTGAATTTGAATCTTTAAAACATTAAACGCTGTATGATTAAATGGATTGAAGCGCCTGCTCCAGATCATCAATGAGATCTTCATGGTCTTCCACGCCGACACTTAAACGGATGAGTGAATCTAGCAGGCCGTTCTTAATACGTTCATCTTTAGGAATGCTGGCATGGGTCATAGTCGCGGGATGATTAATAAGAGATTCAACACCGCCAAGTGATTCCGCCAGTGAAAAGAGTTTGACCTGCTCCATAAACTTCCGCGAAGTTTCCAGGCTATCGTCCTTTAAGGTAAATGCGAGCATTCCACCGAAATCACGCATCTGTTTTTTGGCAATTGCATGATTGGGATGATCCGTGAATCCTGGCCAAAAGACTTTCCCTACTTTCTTATGGTTTTTCAGATACTCAGCTATCTTTCTCCCGTTCAGACAGTGGCGTTCCATCCGGAGGTGCAGGGTCTTAATGCCGCGAAGAACCAGAAATGAATCCTGCGGCCCGGGTACAGCGCCACAGGAGTTCATGATAAAGTTAAGATCCTGGTACAGCTTGTCGTCGTTGACTACCAGAGCACCCATAATTACGTCGGAGTGACCACTAAGGTATTTCGTTACCGAATGCATCACGATGTGCGCACCGAGATCCAATGGGTTTTGCAGGTAAGGAGATGCGAAGGTATTGTCGACAGCGACAAGGATATTTTTTTCCTTCGCCAAGTCAACGCAGGCGGCAATATCAACGATGTTCATCAAGGGATTGGTCGGTGTCTCCAACCAGAACAATTTTGTTTTGTCGTTGATAAGGTGCGTTATCTTGCCAGTGTCAGCGAGATCAGCAAAATGGAATTTGATCCCCATATTTTTCAAACACCTTCGTGAACATACGATAGGAGCCGCCATAAAGATCGTTGCTGGTAATGACTTCATCGCCAGGATTGAGCAGTTTGATGACGGCGTCTGTTGCGCCCATGCCAGATGAAAAGCATATGCCATACTTTCCGTTTTCTAAAGTGGCAATGCTTTTCTGAAGGGCATTGCGTGTTGGATTTGTTCCTCTTGCGTATGCATACCCTTTGTGCCTGGCAGGTGACTCCTGGACATAAGTCGAGGTTTGATAAATCGGTGTCATGATCGCACCTGTACTCGGGTCTGGTTCAATACCCGCGTGTACAGCCTTGGTTCCAAATTTCATGTGTTAATAATGATTTTTTCGTAGTCACATGGAATCGCATGGTTAATTAACATCCTTTTGGGTGAACAAGGTGCATGGAGATTTCATGTGTTAATAATTGTTTTTAGTTGTCACATGGAATGGCCAGACCAAATTATCATCGCTTTAGGTGAACAAGGTGCATGGCCATTTCATAGCGATAGATCAGATTGTGCGGTTGATATCGAACTTTTCAAGGAAATCAGCCACTCGCCGCACAACGCTTCCGCCCAGCGCACCATCTACAACACGGTGATCATAAGAATGAGACAGGAACATTTTTTGCCTTATGGCTATTGCATCACCGTAAGAAGTTTCCACGACTGCGGGTTTCTTTTGAATAGCCCCGATTGCGATAATTCCGACCTGAGGCTGCATGATGATTGGCGTACCCATTACGTTTCCAAAAGAGCCGACATTCGATACAGTAAAAGTACCGCCCGCCAATTCATCTGGTTTGAGTTTGTTTTCGCGGGCACGT
>JANNPM010000079.1:0-3826 GCA_031400145.1 Chryseolinea sp.
CCCCGATTCAAGCGGCCAGCTTGCCGATTGCGCTCGCCGGGCATGACCTCATCGCGCAAGCCAAGACCGGCAGCGGCAAGACGGCTGCGTTTGCGCTAGCTCTGCTCACCAAATTGAACCCGCGGCGCTTTGCGGTGCAAGCCATGGTGTTGTGCCCAACGCGTGAGCTAGCCGATCAGGTCACGCAAGAGATACGCCGTCTCGCGCGATTTGCAGACAATATCAAGGTGATCGCACTGTGTGGCGGCACCACCATGCGCCCGCAAATGGCTAGCCTGGAACACGGCGCGCACATCGTCGTCGGCACACCCGGCCGCATCATGGATCATATGGAACGCGGCAGCTTGAACCTGGAAGCGCTTAACACCCTGGTGCTGGACGAAGCCGATCGCATGTTGGACATGGGCTTTTTTGATGACGTCGCCTACGTGGCGAAACGCTGCCCGGTGGAACGTCAAACATTGTTGTTCTCAGCGACCTATCCCGAAGGCATCGCTCGACTGGCGCGCCAGTTCTTACGCAACCCGCAGGAAGTGAAGTTGTTGGAGCAGCATGAGGCCAGCAAAATACGCCAACGTTTCTATGAAGTAAAACACGAAGAACGTTTGCACCCCGCGGGTCTACGATTTCATGAAGGATTTCGAGATCGAAGCCTGGAAACTTGGTATTCCAGTAAGAACAAGACATAATGAGGTTGCGCCAAGCCAGTTCGAAGTTGCTCCGCTGTTTGAAGAAGTAAATGTAGCGAACGATCATAATCAGCTCATGATGGACGTGATGGCACGTGTTGCCGATCACCATAATCTGAGGATATTGTTTCATGAAAAGCCTTTCGCCGGACTTAACGGCTCGGGCAAGCACAATAACTGGTCTTTGATAACGGATACCGGTGTTAACCTGTATGCTCCAACGAGCAGTGCCCGCGACAACCTCATGTTCCTTACATTCTTCATCACTACGATCAAGGCTGTACACGAATACGCAGACCTTCTCCGTGCGAGCATCGCCACACCTGGTAATGACTTCCGCCTCGGGGCAAACGAAGCGCCGCCGGCAATCATGTCGGTGTTCATCGGATCGCAGATGACCGGAGTTTTGGATGAGCTGGAAAAAAAAGGTGGCAACGTAAAAATTGAGAAGGGCGACAATATGTACATGAAGCTCGGGATCGATCAGATACCAGAGATCATTCTCGACGCGACGGACCGTAACCGTACTTCCCCGTTTGCTTTTACGGGTAATAAGTTCGAATTCCGGGCAGTGGGCGGGGCCGACAATTGCGCTACGGCGATGACAGCGCTGAATACAATTGTAGCAGAACAGCTTATTCAATTTTATGATGCTGTAAATAAAGAAATTGAGAAGGGCGAAGAAAAGCGGATGGCAATAGTCTCCGTACTTCGTAAGTATATCAAGGAATCAAAAGATGTCCGTTTCGAAGGTGATGGGTACTCCGATGAATGGGTTAAAGAGGCCGAAAAGCGCAACCTTGGGAACGTCAAGAATATGGTCCGGTCGCTCGATGCTTATTTAACGGACAAGTCTGTTGCATTATTTGAAAAGCACGGCGTTATGAATCACAAAGAGAATGAGGCGCGTGTAGAGATCAGGTTGGAGTCTTATATCAAGCGGGTTCAGATAGAAGCGCGTGTTATGGGTGATCTGGCGCTGAACCATATTGTACCGACGGCGATTGCATATCAAACTAAGCTTATCGCAAACGCCAACGGGTTGCAGGGGCTCGGTATTGACAACGGGGCCGTTATTCAGACCATAAAGGAGATTTCCGGACATATTGATACCATTAAGAACAATGTGCGTGCGATGGTTGAAGAGCGCAAGCGTCTCAATAAAATCGACGATACGCACAAGCGTGCAATCGGATATTGTGATGATATTAAAGAAAAGTACTTCGAAACAATCCGCGATTCAGTTGATAAGCTTGAGTTGCTTGTGGACAACGAAGACTGGCCATTGGTAAAATACAGGGAGTTGTTATTCCTGAGATAAGAAAAACTCTACACCTTTAACCTAAACCTGTAGAATAAAGCGGATCCCTCACAAGGATTCGCTTTTTGCTTGACAAGCGCAGTGGCGGCCTGGGTAAGGAAGGCCTCTCAATCAATCCGGCCAGGCCTGAAGGACCGTTACCTTCCGAGTGACTCAGTGCAAACTGTACTTTTGCGCCAAATCCCCTTGCATTATCTTTATGATTGCATCACGGATAAGCTCAGGATTGCTCCAGGGAACAAAATGATCCATATCCTCTTTAAGAACAAACTCAACAGGCGCATTAGCTAGCACCCTTTTTGCAAAGTCTGCATTTTTCGCTGGCACCAAAGAATCTTTTCCTCCTTGTATCACAATGACTGGACACCGTATCGAGGCCCAGAGCGGTAACATCTTTTCAAGCTCAGGCCTCAGGTGATAGATCTCTTCATTAGAGGCACGGAAAGAACGGGGGAGTATCCAGCTGAGAAATGGCGTTGCCAAGGGAGCGCGAAACCATGTTTCATCCGGTTCGCACAAAGGATCTATCGAACCTGCAACCATGATCAACCCATCAACAAGCTCTGGATAATCAATGGCCATCCGCGCGATTAATGGACCACCAAGGGAGTGCCCTACGAGTATTACGGGCCGGTTGCTTTTATACTCTTCAAGTATAGGCTTCAGGGCCTGTGACTGCTTTTCAAGAGACCCTTCGCCCATGCCAAAATTTGAATACCCAAATCCAGGCCGGTCTGTGGTAATGAGGAGACTTCGACGCAACAAATTTGAATCCGCCAGGAAGTGAATGAAGGCGCTTAGCGATCCGGGAGAGCCGTGTACAAACAACACCAAAGGTTTCTTTTCGTCTCCGGCTTTTACGTAATGGATCTCGCGTTTTCCAACGGTATAGCTATGCTGCGATGCCGGAATGTTGCGCGTGTAGAAATACGTATCCACTTCCCCCGGGCTCATCCGGAACGTCATACACGAATGCAGGGAAACCCAAAATACAAAGATTGCAAGGATAGAGATAAGCTTCACGTTCCTGCCAATCTTCCGGGAGCCCATCGCTTATTGCACGTTTAGTATCTCTTTGTATTGATTGGTGTCGTGCAAAATCGCTGAAGCCATTTTGATGTCATTGTCATACTTAAACCCCGCTTCGATGCTTCCCCTTTCGAGATGATAATGAGAAACAATCTCTTCTTCCAGCAGCATCTTTATTTCATCACGATAAATCATCAGTTCATTCCGCTTGTTTTCCGCGATTCTGGCTTGAATTTGATCCAGATGACCTTTGAGATCAGCATAATACTTTTCCTTTCTGGCTTCGTTGGTGAATTGTTGCAACTCGTACTCCAGATACGACGTGTAAGTGTAATTCCTGTCCTTCATCCAGGTTATGAATTGCTGATATTCGTCATTACTTAAGGCAAATGCACGTGCATCTGCTGGCGGGGAATGTTTTTGGGCATACTGCGCAGCGTAGTCAAATAAGAAGCCCTTTTCAAATAGTACCTGCGTCAGGATGTGCGCTTCCCGGCCTTCCGTCTTTACGTCCGGATCGATCCCGCCGCCATCGAATACCTCACGTCCGTGCGTGGTCTTGAACGATTGCTTTATGGAGTCTGGAATGGACCCAACACTTCCATCGTCCCGGCGGTGGGTATAGTCAAGAACCTGAATGCACCTTCCGGTTGGTGTGTAGTATTTTGCCGTTGTCACCTTTAGCTGTGAATTATAAGACAATGGTCTGCTTACCTGTACGAGCCCTTTACCATAGGATTTTTCTCCGATGATAACGCCACGGTCATAATCTTGGAGCGTACCTGCC
>JANNPM010000081.1:0-4455 GCA_031400145.1 Chryseolinea sp.
GACAATGCCCAGAAGGCCGGACAAAATACCATATCCCTATACCTGAATAAAGGACGCGTTTACATGGCCATGGAAAATTATAAACAGGCGGTTCTCGAATTGAACAAGGCTGTTGACCTCGACCCTAAGAATGCAGATGCACATTTTAACCGGGCCCTGGTGAAGGAAACGCTCGCAGATTACGAGGGCGCGATGTTGGACTATAACAAAGTCATCCAGTTTAACCCCGAGGACGGGCTGGCATATTATAACCGCGCAACCTGTAAATCACAATTGGATGACTACGGGGCCGGCGTTTCCGATATGGACGAGGCGATCAGGATTGAGCCAAAAAACGCGTCGTTCTATAAGCAGCGAGGAAATTTCTATTACCAAATGAAGGAGCAGGATAAGGCTTGTTTTGACTGGCGCCGTGCCGTAGAATTTGGCGATTCCAAGGCCAAGTTCCAGATTGACCAATACTGTAAGTAGTCCCGATTTAAAAAGGAATCCCTCCAATATTGGCCCAGGATAGATGACTACTCCTTAAAACGTGTCTTTTCATGTTGCTTTCGACGTTTTACTCCTTGGATGGATTTTTGCATTAACTGGCAAAAAACACACCGTATGAAATATTTCGTTAGCACACTGCTTTTTTCACTCGTCTCAATCCTTGCCACGGCAAACGATATCAAAGGAAAAGTAGTGAAAGTAATCGACGGCAATACTCTTCAGGTAATGGATAGAGATGGTAAAACCTTCAACCTCTTACTGGCGGGTATCGACTGTCCGGAGCTAGAGCAGGCGTATGGCAAAGAAGCCAGACTCTGTCTGCTGAAACTTACACTAGGTAAGCAGGTGGATGTCAAAATCCTGGGAAATGACCGGCTTGGAAACGCTGTCGCCGAATTGCTGGTGAACGGTAAAAGGGATCCTCGGATACAGCTGTTAAACGAAGGACTTGCCTGGACGACTGAGAAAGCGCCCAAAAGCGACCTGGAATCCCTTCGCGCGACTGCCCAAGCAAAGAAGAAGGGTCTCTGGAAACAGGAAAATCCAACACCCCCCTGGGTCTATCGCCGTGAACAGTCAATGACAGAAGGCAAAACAAGCATTTAAGATTGGATTAGGTTTAGATTGGTTTTTTGAACTGCCTTCGGGAAACTGAAGGCAGCTTCATTTTCTGGCGTTAGGCATTCATGAGGTGTTTCAATGACTATATTTCCAAAGCGGCCTTGGTTTTGCTATCCTTAGTATTCCTCAAAACAATTTTTAGGTGTCTGGGGAGTTAACATATATGAAAGTCCCACGATGAAAATCCTTGTTGTTTTTCTGCTTACGTTCGTTACCTGCACTACCTATGCCCAATTGACCGGCAAGGAAAAGAAGGCGGCACGAAAGGGCGAATCAATCAATGAACCCACTACGTTAAGTCCCGGAAATACGGAACCAAATTTTTCCCCAAGGCATTCAGGAAAAAAGTTAAAAAAGTCAAATGGTCCTACTTACAACGCTCAAAAGGAGTTTGAGGATCGCATGGAGGCGCGGGCGAAGACGTACCGAAAAAATGAAAAAATGCTGATGAAGCGGCAGTTTAATGACCCATCCTATTTTGGTCATAAGCATAAACCTAAGAAACACTCTGCCGACAAGATGAGATATTGTAAGGAGTGCGGCATCCGCCATTGATCAATGGCAAATTTTCTCGTTGCTGACGGACCTGATCATGGTAGCTTGCCTTCATGAACTGCTTCCTCTATTGAGCGCACCGACCTTTTCTCCATTCTAAACATTCGCGATATTGACCTTTTGTTGGAGTGCACGGTCACCTTTTTGGGTAAAGAGCCCTGCAGGTGGGACCGGAACTAGTTTGTGCATTGCCCTTGTTGATCAAATTAACTACAAACATTAACGATAACAAAATGAGTCAAACGTTTCCTTCGCTATTTCCCTCTGAGAATTCAATACCAGAAAAATTCAGGATCAATAAAAAAATTGAGCAACGAGAATATCTTATCAATGGGGAATTACGAACCTGGAACGGCAAGCTTAACCCAGTCTTAAGTCCTGTCTTCCTTAAAAAGGGTGATACCTATCTGCAACAGGAAATAGGCAGCACCCCATTGCTCACTTCGAAAGAATCGCTGGAGGCGTTGGATGCAGCCGCCAAGGCATACGATCTTGGAAAGGGCTACTGGCCCACCCTTAGTGTTTCAGGACGTATAGAACACGTGAAGAGATTTTTGTCACGAATGCGCAGCGAACGTGATGAAGTTGTAAAGTTGCTGATGTGGGAGATAGGGAAATCTCTGAAAGATTCAGAGAAGGAGTTTGACAGGACATGCGACTACATCGTTGATACCATCAAATCTTATAAGGAACTTGATAGAAATTCAGCAAAGCTTGTTGAGGAGCAGGGGTTCATGGCGCAAATTCGACGCGTGCCTATAGGCGTATCACTCTGTATGGGTCCTTACAATTATCCGCTGAACGAGACCTTCTCTACCCTGATACCGGCTCTGATCATGGGGAACGCTGTAGTGTTTAAACCGGCGAAGTATGGCGTATTACTGATCAGGCCGCTGATTGAGGCATTTGCTGACAGCTTTCCCCCAGGCGTTATCAATATCATTTACGGTCGAGGTCGCGAAACAGTTGGTGCGCTAATGGAAACCGGAAGAATTGATGTCTTCGCTTTCATTGGCACCAATAAAGGCGCGAATGAGTTGAAAAAACTTCATCCCAAGTTGCATAGGCTGAAGGCGATTCTGGGACTTGACGCAAAGAACCCGGCTATTATCTTGCCTGATGCGGACCTGGATAATGCCGTAAGCGAATGCATTACAGGATCGCTATCCTTTAATGGCCAACGTTGCACTGCCTTAAAGATCATCTTCGTACACAAGACAATAGTGAACGACTTTCTTAAAAAGTTCAATGAAGCCGTCAGCAAATTGAAACCGGGCATGCCATGGGATCCTGGGGTAGCCTTAACGCCGTTGCCAGAACCAGGAAAGGTCGACTATCTTAAGGAACTTGTGGAGGACGCGAAGCAACATGGCGCTTCAATAATAAACGAAAACGGTGCTGAATCCGAGCAATCTTTCTTCTTTCCTGCTGTATTATATCCTGTGAATAGTAAAATGCGGATATATACCGAAGAGCAATTCGGACCATTAGTGCCAGTTGCCACTTTCGAATCGGACGAAGAAGTTATTGAATATGTCGTCAACTCCAACTTTGGCCAACAGATCAGCATCTTTGGCAATGAATCGACTCGTATTGCACACCTGATGGATTCTTTCGTTAACCAGGTAGGGCGCATTAATCTAAATGCACAAAGTCAACGCGGCCCGGATACGTTTCCTTTCAATGGCAGAAAAGACTCTGCGGAAGGCACCCTGTCTATAGCCGACGCGTTGCGTGTCTTTTCAATCAGAACCATTGTGGCCACAAAAGCCTCGGATGAAAATAAGCAGATAATCAGCAACATCATCCGCAATCACGAATCGGCATTTCTTAGTACTGATTATATTTTCTAAAGTGCGCTAACGCTCACGTGTCTTTCCGCATGGTATGAAGACCTGACCAATGGTCCAGATTCTACGTAGCGTAGTCCGCGTTTAAGGCCTTCCTCTTTATACATTTCAAAAGTTTCAGGATGAATGAATTCCGCTACTTCGAGATGTAGCTTTGTGGGTTGTAGGTACTGACCGAGCGTAAGGATCATCAAACCGTGCGCAATCAGATCATCCATAGCTTTAAACACTTCTTCCTTTGTCTCGCCAACGCCAAGCATTAGGCCCGACTTGGTGCGTTTGCCGGCTTCGCGGATTTTTTTGATCTGCTCCAGGCTGCGGGCATACCGCGCCTGAGGCCTGACCGCGCGGTAAAGGCGTTCAACAGTTTCCATGTTGTGGGATACAACTTCCTGACCGCCGGAGATCATCCTTTCAAGAGCTTCCCAATTGCCTTTGGTATCGGGGATAAGTGTCTCAATGGTTGTTTCAGGACTGATGGCTTTCGTCTGCACCACTGTCTGGTACCAGATTTCGGCACCTCTGTCTTTTAACTCGTCGCGGTTTACGGAAGTGATGACGGCATGCTTTACCCCCATAAGCTTGATGGCCTCAGCCACCCGCTGCGGCTCTTCCACGTCATACTCTGTAGGTCTCCCGGTAGCCACGGCACAAAACGAGCAACTGCGTGTACAAACGTTGCCCAGTATCATGAACGTAGCAGTGCCAGCACCCCAACATTCACCCATGTTCGGGCAATTACCGCTTTCACATATTGTATGTAGTTTGTAGTTGTCAACGAGGCGTCGGACCCGGGCGTAGTCCGGACCAACGGGCAGCTTAACCCGAAGCCAGTTGGGCTTGCGTATCTTGGGTTCTGAGGGCGATATAAGGGGGAGTTCGATCATGCTTATTTTTGTGCCGGGTAGCTACGACTGGTTAGCTAGTGCGCGTCATT
>JANNPM010000129.1:0-10940 GCA_031400145.1 Chryseolinea sp.
TGATCTCCCTTGCCCATCATCTCCATCATTTGTTCCAGCTTTTGAACATCAGACGAGAATTGTGGGTCTGCCATATCAGGTGCAACCACGTCTTCCTTGCCCGCCTCTGCCGGAATCTCTGAAGTCTTGTTCAGTTCGCGATAAAGCTGATCCTGTTTTTGATTAACCTTCGCTTCGTTGGGATCAACATATTCAACTCGTTTTTGAGTAGAAGTTCGTTGGCTATTGGAAGAACCTTTAACTGCTTGCTTTGGTTGAGATACCTGATCCTCCTGAGAAGTTTGATCCTCTAGCGTGGCAAGGCTGAAGTATGGATCGTTCTTGCTCTCTTCTTCAAACTTGAGCGAATCGCGCTCCGCTTTTTCATAAAGTGAAAGTTTGTTCCACTCCTCAGTATTAAAATGAGCATCCGGAAGTTCAAGATTTAATCCAGTCTTTTCCGTGGTCATCGCTTGTGCAGGCGATCCCTGACCACCACCCAATGCCCAAAAGATCATCATGAGAAAAGGCAGTGCAAGCAATGGCAGAACCATGACGAACTTTCTCTTCTGTAAAAATTTCTGTGAATGCGGTTTCATTGCATTTTTGTTTTAGTTTAAAAATCTGACTGATAATGTTGAATAAGTAAATTGACACTGTCTACTAAGCCCGGCCTGGCAATCATCAGACTATCGTAAACAGTGGTTTCTTTAAGGCTGTCGAGGAGTTGTTTCATTCTCAATACTTCCTGAAGCTTCTCCTTCCTTGCACTCATTTCATGAATGTCTTTTGGTAAAGTGATTTGCTCAATCGCGAAGGCAGTTTCATTTCCATCTTCCCTCACAGACTGAATAATTTGGGCAATACAGATCATGCCCATTAAAAATCCGAACAATAGCAAGCTTACCCTCTTATGCGATGCTGAAAGTTTGTTTACCCGTTCATTCAGAAAATCAGCTATCGACTTTTTAGTGTTACGAAGCTTTTCAGAAACCAGGTCTTTCATGGAATCATCCTTAACTTCTTTGTTTACATCTCTTTTCATTGTTATCGGTTTTCGATTTTGATGTCTTTGTTTTCTATTGTGATCCACTTTTCGATCAGGAATCCGTGCGGATTGTTATCAGAGCGGGAAACATTTCTGAGAAACCCCTCCGTTACAAGACTTCTTGTTACAATAGATGTAGTTCGAATCAACCTTTGCCTTGCATAGCATTTGAAGTAAAAGGGGTACTCGTTGATGTTGATTTTGATACTGTCGGTTTCGATCTCCTGGCTGATGTTTCCAGAAATGATATTAGAGTAGTACCTGCTTTCTTTCAGATTATCATATTGTCGCTTCGCGGATGCATCTGCCAGATAAAGGGCTTTTGTTACGTTGGCTTCGATCACTCGGTCATCCGGATCAAGGGTGAAGAAATAGTAATGGAACATCTTCACATGATCGCGTGCCTCTACAGGAATATTGTCTTTCCGATCTGCTGACCACGCTTCCAAAGCTTTTCCATTGGCCAGTATGTAAATGCGCTCCTGCATATGCGTTACCATTTCAATACTCTTGTAAATGGTGTAGCAGCAAACCATTACGCAGGCTGCAATCATGGCAATTGAAAAAAACCGAATGTGTTTGAATGCCGAATCAATATTTCTGAGTTGACTGAACATAGTGCGATCATTCATTTGCCTGAAAGTTTATCGTGCATGAAGGCTCCAGACCCAGCGTTGCCTTCAGCGGAACTGCTCGGTGTTCTGGAATATCCAGACTCATTTACTGTCGATTGACTTGAGGAGCTAAAAACAGAACTTGCTCCGGATGCTACGGTGCTTACGGCTGCTCTTGATCCACCAGTGAATACATTCGAAGCTTTGTAAAGAAGGACGTTTCCACCACCGGCATGAACAATGTAATTTGAAACACTCGGCACAGTGAAGTATCCCACAATGCCCATGACCAGGAAGATCAGGTAAGCGGTATCAGTCGAACTAAAAAAAGTATCTCCATATTTGACAACTTGCTGAATGTCGATCCTCAGCATGTTCTCCTGCACCTTGGCAATGATTGCTCCGAAGATGTTAGCAACAGGCAGCCATAGAAACACATTGATATAGCGGGCAATCCATACGGTTAAGGTGTGTTGCAGTCCATCGAAAACAGAAATGCCGAAAATGAGCGGACCAAGAATAGCCAGAACGATCAGGTAAAATGTTCTGATGGTATTGATGCAAAGAGCTGCTGCTTCATAAAGGATATGAAGTATCTCTGACATCCATTGCTTGACGGTATTGCGAAAGTTGTAAGACGCTTTCGCCATCTCGAATTTGATATCGTTACCCAAACCGTCAAGCGTTCCTTCTCCCGTGCCATCGGGGTGAGTGTACTGATACCATTTATCGCGGTCTCCACTTCCATCGGTACCAACATACATTTGCCAAGCGGGTGTCTTCCTTATTGCCTCTTCCTTTAATATCAATAAGTAAGCAATAGCATTGTTTGAACCCGTTACCATTGCGGCTGTGCCTGTCACTGTTGGTTTTAGAATTCCATTGATAACAGCCAGCACGGAAGGAAACATCATCACACACAGGCCAAGAGCAAACGGCCTGAGCAACGGGTAAAAATCGATTGGCTCGGCATTGGCCAGATGTCTCCATACCCTTGAAGAAATATACCACAGCGCTGCAAAGCCGGCCAGCCCTCGGCTAACCCCGATGAGTTTACTGCTCAAAGGCAGCATTTCATAGTATAGCTGGTCCAGGACGCTTTGCAGACTGTGGATCTCTCCCGTGAAACTCTGAGCACATAAAACGCCAGGCAAAAAAGTCGCGGTGAGAAATGCTATTAGAAATTTTGAATATTTCGTTTTCATAAAATTTCAATTGATGCCGTATAAATGATTGAGTGTCCTTACATCATTGGCTGACCTTGCTCGCTGGATCGCCAGTAATTGTGTGCTATTGTTGAAGCCTCTGAGAAACACGAGTTTTCCCTCCATGTCATAAAAAATCCGGTCAATGGCTTTCATCCTTTCGTCATCGCTCATCCTGAGTTTGGTGGCGGTGATAATCATGACCAGGTCATCAATGTTTCGCAAGCTTGCCGTGAACAAATAATTGTAAACGTTGGCGAGGTATTGAATCTCCTGTGGAGAAAAATTGGGGTCGTTCTTGAACCTGTTGTAAGCATTCTTATATTCCTTTAGCAGAAGCTTCTGATAGTCGATGATGTAAGGAACTCTTCTGTAATTCCTAACGGCAGGGTTAACAGCCATCAACCCATCAAGAAACAAATGATGCAGTTTGTAATTGCCTTGCGCAATGTTCTTGACAGTGGTGTAGCCTTTGTCGAGAATCTTATACCCGGTATACATATTGTCAAGAATCTTCTCTAATTCCATAAGCTTCTCCCAGTTAAGAAGAAGTTGCTGGGCCTCGGTTGACTGACATCTTGCAGAATTTATTACCGCAAGGCTTACTGTGATCATTAGGATTGTCAATTGCTTTTTCATGTTTCTTTATTAGAGTATGTCATTGTTTTTTCTGATTATTTCAATCTCTCGGGTTTCCTTCTCGCGCTCCATGGAAAGCGACATAGCATCATTGCCAAAGGCTTTTACAAAGGCACACTTGTCGGACATATCCTCATAAATCTTGTCGATACGAAGGATGCGCTCATCGTCTGTCATTTCAGTTTTGTCCGCCTGGATGATATTCAGTAGTTCTGAAATCGAGGCATCACATAGAAAAAGCATGTTGGTGTGTACTTTGGCTATGTAGCGGATTTCTTCGGGCGTGAAAGCTTTGTTGTTCTCGCAGAAATTGTAAACCCGCTTGAAATCTCTAATGATGTAGTATTGAAATGCAATAATGTCTGCGACCTTAGCGGAATTCTTAATAGCAGGATTGACGTTTTTGAGGGACCGGAAGAAATCACGATCAAGGTTGAAGTTCCCGTCCTTGATGTGCTCCACAGTAGTCCAGCCCTTTTGAGCTATATCATAGCCCTTCTTCAAGTATCCGAGATAGACTTTCAACGCTACGATTTGTTGAATGAGGTACTTCTTTTGAGTCTTCTTCTGCCTGAACCATTCATCGAACGTTTGAGCGTTTGTAGTGTGGATGGAAAAAATGAATGCGATGGATATTATTAGAATCTTTTTCATGGCTTATTCAGTTGGAAGTCCGTATAGTTTTTTAACTGCAAGAATCTCATGCTCATCTTTGGCGCGATTCAGACTTAACTGAATGTTCTGGTTGTTGAATTGCTGCAAGTCGCGGTAGTTCTTGTCTATATTATCCCCGGCTTTGTTGATGATCTCCAGCCTTTTCGCGTCCGACATTTGTGTCTTGTAGGAATTGATGACCAACAGGATTTCATCGAGGTTGTAAAGGCTTTCATTAAGGATTCCTGTGTACACGCGGTACATGTAATCAATCTCTGACCGCGTAAAATGCTTATCCTGATTGACCATTTCCCAGGTGAACTTGTACTGCTGAACTATCTGCTTCTGCCTCTGAATAATGATGGCGATGCGGTGATAGGTTGCGAGAGTTTTTCTCACTTGCCACAATTCATCATAGTATTTCTTGTAGAGTTGTCGCTGCTTCTCCGTCCATTGAGCGATCTCACTCAGCTTTAATTGCGACAGCTTGTTCTCTAATACCTTTTGAGCATTTTGCAGCCAAATGGTTTTGTTTTGCAGACGCTGGATCATCAGGTCAACTGCCTTGATAACTTTTATTACAGCTTGCTTAATGATTTCAAGGATGGGTATGGCCGCTTTCGTTTCCTGAACCGGAACAGTCATAAGAACTGCGGTTCCAAGAAACATGATTAAGAATATTTTTCTGATTCGATTCATATTGTTTTATTTAAGCTTTACCTGTGCGCATGTCATTTGCCAGTTCAGCAATTCCTTTTCTGATATCACCGTCCCACTTTTTGGTATAGGCTTGTACTTTGATCTTTTCCGATTCTTCGGTGGTGTAAGCGAGGTACTCTTCGAGTGAGACTTCAGTAGCGTACACTTTAGAAAGCATCCCGCCCAGGCTGATGAAGACCTCCTTGTATTTTCTTGATGGATCATTTCCCTTATTGATAGAGAGCACTAATGCTTTCTCCTTTTCGGTGAGCCCTAAGAGTTGCTGAATCTGGTCGAACTTGTTTTGATATTTACTTTGATCCAGGAGAATCTTGCAGTCAGAGTTGTTGATGATAGCCTGTTTGACAATGGGAGAACTGATAATGTCTTCCACTTCCTGTGTGACAACTATAGCTTCTCCATAAAATTTCCTGACTGTTTTAAAGAGGTACTTGATGTATTCTGCCATTCCCTCTTTCGCTATTGCCTTCCATGCTTCTTCAATTAGAATCATCTTACGAATGCCCTTCAGCTTTCTCATTTTAGAAATGAAGACTTCCATTATAATGATGGTGACAACAGGAAACAGGATTGGATGGTCTTTGATGTTATCGAGTTCAAAGACAATGAACCGCTCTTTCAGGAGTTCAAGATTCTCGGTTGCATTAAGCAGATAGTCAAATTCACCTCCTTTATAGTATGGACGCAACACATAGAGAAAATTCTCAACATCAAAGTCTTTTTCCTTAACGCGGTCTTCCTTGAGGGTTTGTACAAAAACATCCCGAAGGAATTCATAGAATGTGTTGAAGCAGGCAAATAGCTTTTTGTTTTCGTCAAGTTGCTTGTAGTACATCTGCAATGAAATAGACAACGCCACATATTCGGAGCGGTTGAATGTTTCATCATCCTTTTTCCAAAGAGCCAACAACAACGTCTTAATACTTTCCTTCTTTTCAGTGTCAAGCGTATCACCATCACTGATGTAGAAGGGATTGAACCGGATCGGGTTGGCTTCATCGTACGTGAAGTAGTATCCATTCACCAAATCACAAAGTCCTTTGTAGGAATGGCCTACGTCCACGAGCACGATATGAGTGCCTTGCTCATAATATGACCGAACCATGTGATTGGTGAAGAATGATTTTCCGCTTCCGGAAGGACCAAGGATAAACTTGTTGCGATTGGTACAGATTCCCCTTTTTACTGGTTCATCCGAAATGTCAACATGCAACGGTATGCCTGTGAGCCTGTCTCCAAGTCTGATACCAACGGGACTGATTGATGACTGGTAGTTCGTTTCAAGGTTGAGAAAACATGATGCTTGTTCCGTGAACGTGTCGAACGTATCGTTCATTGGGAAGTCTGCTTCATTGCCTGGAAGCCCTGCCCAGAAAATTTGTGGCGCTCCGTCTGTCTCTTGCCTGGCAACGGAATCCATTTGCGCTAAAGCTGACGACACTTGGGTTTTAAGCTCCTTCAATTCCTGCCTGTTGTCTGTCCAAAGCATAATGTTGAAGTGTGCTTTTACTGGAAGGCGT
The DNA here is from genome assembly GCA_031400145.1 of Chryseolinea sp. Taxonomy (GTDB): domain Bacteria; phylum Bacteroidota; class Bacteroidia; order Cytophagales; family Cyclobacteriaceae; genus Chryseolinea. The sequence goes on from JANNPM010000129.1 coordinate 6,380, forward strand.
TGAGAAGAAATGGCTTCGTTCAAGAAATCATTTGTAGCATCACGGCTTATAGCATTCTCTCTTGAATAAGTTGAAAGGGATTGAAGTCTTAGCCTTTTGCTTTCAAGCTGCTTGATCGTCTTGTGAGAATCTTCAATAAAAATGTACTGATTGAAAATGTGATTGCAAGAAAGCAATTGACCCAAAGGAGAAGCAAAGCCTACACTGAATTTGGTTTTGTCGGTTGAATACTTGTCATAGTTAATTCTTGAACCGCATAAGGAAGGCAAGTCTTCAACATCCGCCAATGAATACAATTGACAGAACTGATCTCCAATTCTGAATTCATCTTTGAAATGAATATCCCTGATAATGGGTTTGTCTGAATCTGAAACGAGGAAGCAATACCGCTCCAATAAGCCTGGCTGTTTTTTAGTTCCGGCAAGCTGATCGTCTTTTATTCTCTTCAGTCTTACAAATCCGCTGTCCTGTAAAATTCTTTCAAACTGCCCTGCGGAATCAAGGAACTCCTGCATCCGTTGTGGATTGAGTGTTTCTTCAGGTACAAGGGTTTTTCGGATAAGATTTGAAAAAACTGAACTGGACGGTTTTCTGTTGGCGGGCTTCTTAGTTAAAAAGATTTGGCATTGGTGCTCCAGATAAGGTCTCTCATTAAAGAACCTTTCGCTGGATCGTGAGAGAAATGAATTGTCATTGTTTTCAAAATTTGCATTTTGTCTTTTTGAGATGAACCAATCCTGCTTGTGAAAAACTGAATTGTTAGGCAGGACTTTTATGGCCTTCACAAGTATCTGATGAAATGCCTCGTATTCCTGATCGGACAAAGTGAATATCTCTGGCAGCGTTGCTTCAAAAGCAAGCGTAACATCACCCTGCTTTGACAGGATGCAGTCATTCTCAACTTTGTAAATGGGAAATACTTTAGCCAAAGAAATCGGTTGTGCCATGACTATTCTTTCTTTAAGAGTTCGAGAAACACTTTTCGGGTCTTGCCCTGGATGAAATCAGGAATACTGCGGATGGCCAGCTTTTTCAATAAGCCATACTGACCATACTTATCGCTCATCCTGTAAACTGTCATGAACAAAACGACACCGATGCCTCCGATCAGGATGAGGCACACGAACATATTCACGCCAGCGATGTACAGGATGGCGAAAAGAATAAGCAGAGAAATCAGACCTACAGCGAGGTAAGCAATGTATTGTGCCTTGAGTCCTTTGAACTCAATCGGCTTGTTGATCCCCTTGTTGATTTTATAAACGCTGCTCATGGTTTGATGTGGATCAGATTCCCCTTCTTTTCTTGCGAGTCTTTCGGGTCAATAATTTTTTCTCCGCTTTGTTTCGTTGTCCGTGGTGACGAACTGCTTCATAGAAATCATCATCACCCCGGCTCAACATTTTATCCCACATATTTTCTAATTGACTGGTCTCTGCCTCAAGGTCATCTCCGTTGGCTATTCGCTTTGGGTCATTGTTCATTTCAGCAATCATTGTTTTAGAGTTTTTAGATTCCAAAGAATGATCTGAGTACTGTAGCCACGATCACAAGAAAAACGCAACTGCCAAACCATGCGGCAGCAACTTTTCCTGTGTCAGGGTCTCCGCTGTTCCATTTCTGATACACTTTGACTGCACCAACTAGTCCAAGGATAGCCCCTATAGCGTACATGAGACTTGTGCCTGTCGTGAAATAACTGCGCACTCGCATGGTGGCCTCGTTGATTCCTGCGTTTCCGTCTTGAGCATTGGCGGGAAATAGCAAGGTCATTGCATACACGAACAAGGCAAGTCCCAGGGCTTTGCCTTTCTTGATTGTGAATTGGATTACTTTTTTCATAGCATTTGATTTTAATTGATGGATAATGATTATTCGTTGTCCTCTGTCCACCATGATTTGATCTCATCGAGGGTGAAAGAGTGTGTGGTATTCGTTGACAGAGAATCGTTGATGAACAGACTTATCTCTTCCTGGTAGTTGGTTCCTGTCAGTTGAGGGTAGCGTTGTAAAAGAGAATGGTATATGGAAGCAATCTCTTCTCTGCTGCCTTGCGACAGCTCAGTGACTATTGTCTTAATCTCTCGTAAGAGTTCAGCAACGGATTTGGTAATTAGTACATCTGGGGAAATAGCTGTGACTTGATCGATAGGCTCCTCTATTTCTTTTAGAGGTTGTGTATTGATCTCATCAGACTCTACAACTTTTTCATGTGGAACATTTACCGGGGTCTCGTATTTAATGGTGCCCATGAGATCAATGGATTCATTTGAATCATTTTGATCATCACTTGCAATAGTCTCAATACTTTTTAGCTCCTTTTGTTTGAAGATGGATTTGATCTCTTCACTGTACAGTAAGAGAGTGGTGATTGCGTAGTATCCTCCAACGATCAGACCGATTATTGAAAGGAATTCTTGCCAGGAAATTGAATTGAACATAGCCTTCGTGTTTGATTACGAAGGCGAAAGTGTAGACTACCTAAAAAGGAATTTCACAAGATGGGGGGAAGATGGGGAAGATTTATTCTGAATCAAGCCACCCTCAAACTCGCTGCTACATATAAAAACTGTATTTAAGCTGCATCTGCTCATCAGGTTCAAGATACTTTAATATCTCACCTACATTTCTTGCGCATTCAATTGTAATGGGCATTTGTCTATCAAATTGTGTGTTGTTCCAATTCATTTTTGTGAGAGCCAAAATCTCATCACAGATCACGTTTGGCGACTCATCATAAGCTTCAAGCTTTATCTCGACTGCTCTAGGGATGTATCGTCCCGGATATGTTTCATAATAAGGTACTGACCCTCGGGTGTAGAGTAAGTGGTGTTTATCTGACATTGTAAAATGGGTACCGCGCATCGGAGGATAATTGCCAGTGCGATAAAGACGTAAATCAGATACTTGTACCGAAACTAAATCAATTTGATTGATATGTAATTCCTTTGCTGCTTGTGTAAATCCATACACCTCATCCGGATTAAAGTTTGAAGTTTTATGTAGGACTAAACGCTTTGGATAAATCTTAACCGCATCATAATACTCTTTTAAAGATTGAGTCAGAAGGTTATAGGCTTGTTGTCCTTCTAAATGAGGAGTGCGATCATGTTTCTTTAAAGTTATTTCTTCTCCTCGCAGAATTACACCTTTTCCTAATTCATTAAAAATTTGTGCGATGCTAGTTTGTGTTGACTTTTTGTCTCGACTCTTAAAAAAACTAATCCCAGCGTAGCATGTTGTTTCTGCGGAATCCTTCCTGATTAAAGCCCAAGGTGTCCCTGAAGCTTTATAATAGAGGGCCGTAAAAAAATTCCAGGCAATAGTTGCAGGATCTTGCATTTCGGCTGTTGGCTTAGCTATCCGATCTCGAATAATTTGTATCGGAACATTATACTGCATTGCTTTTGCTTTTAAATTTCTGCGAAAGTTCTGTTCCTTCTTTGAAACTTCTTCATCATCTACGTCAGTTTCAACAACTTCTGACTCTTCGGTTTCTTCGGTTGCCTTTGGTTTGGCCTCCATAATATGTTTCATGAAGTTTTCGGACAACGCACAAAGTATAACATCCGGTTTTTTATTCTTAGAAAGAAACTTTATCTCGTTTAGATACAAATTTGTAATCTCAGCAATTATACCTTCGAGGGAATCCTGTTCTTTAAATATTCTCTCGAAATCAGAGTTATTTAACTTCCGTAGGTACGAGTCATCATAAACTATCTCACATTGAAAACCTACGGTCTTATTAAAACCACAGAAATTCATGAACAAATTTGGATGTGGTGTCTTGCTTTCTTTCCCATTAATATGTGTTTTGCAACCCTCCATCCATTCAAGGACTTTGTCAACGCTCTCCCCCTTTCCAATAACTCCAATGGCTATTTTTTCAGGACGAACTTGGGATATGTCAAATGGATTATATTCGTAAATGCCACTCTTAGGACAAATATGATGATCAGTCCCGAATTGCAGAGATGGTTCCTCTATGTATCTTAATTTCATTGGAACAATGTTGGATCGGATAATTCTGTGTCTAGTTTAATGTCTGTGGGTGGCGCATCAATGCTTTTCTCAACGACCTTTACAGGATTCCATTTTTGTTCTTGCAAACTCGGTGACAGGGTAAGTGGTTGCGGTTTTTGAATTTGCAGATATGGGAACTCTGGCGTAAACAAATCGGAATAGGATAAATAGTATGCAAAAAATCTAAAGTAATTATAGACCGAATTGTTATTTTCAAGGCGTTTTAACCCGGCCATATATGCGGATTCAAAACGACTTTCTCGATAACCTCCAGGATTTGTAAAACTCCACGTGGGATTTATTACCAAATACCAATCATTATCAAAATTCAGGAAAGAACATCTGAAGGCTAAATGCCGAAAGCAAATTAGATGACCTTCCTTTTTGTTATGCATGGCAAAAATGACAGTTTTCGTTGATTCATTTTTGCCCTTCCATCTCACTTGCTTTACAGCCGGTGGTTTTTTACTGGCAAAGCGAAATATACCTCTTGGATTGTACCATTGAAGTCCTCTTCTATAACACAATTCCATCAAGG
>JANNPM010000131.1:0-3817 GCA_031400145.1 Chryseolinea sp.
ACTTGATGCTTGACATCAATGTAAATCATGCCTCAGACTACACTATCCTGCTCTTTGCTTGATCTGCAAATTTCTTTACATTCTTGTCAATTTGAAACTTGTCAAAACTTAATTCATCAATAACATATGAAGAGATCAGCAAACTGGCTTTTTCCGGCACCCTTTTTGGTTGCTGCGCTGTACTTTCACGAACAACCACGCACTGGTTCCATGAACAAATTTTTATCAATACTCGGATTTCTTCTTATCTCCTCCACATTCTCTTGCAGTACAACACAATTTGTCGATCATGAGGGAGGCTGGATGTTCCTCGGTGAAAAGAAGGTAAATCACCTTCGCGAAAACGACATATTCAAGATTAAAAGTCGTGATAAATTTACGGCCTTGCGCTTATACGTGAAAGAAGGAGACGTAGAGATCAGGGATGTAGAAGTTATGTTGATTAACGGCGACGTCCTGAGGCCCGTTATGGAAGAGAAGATTTTGCAGGGTGAGCGTAGCAGGTTGCTGGAACTTGGAGCAGAAGGCCGGCAGCTTGAACAAATAAAGGTCCGGTACCGGGCCAACGGCAAACTGTTTAGCAAGAAAGCGTTGGTACAGATTGGCGGAAGGCGTTACAATTCCAATGATAAGTTCTGACACGTTAAGGATAACTATTTCGCATTGCTTTAATCGCCTATGGCAATTTCTTTGCCGTTTCTAGACCATTCGCTCCACGATCCAACGTAGAGCTTTGCACCTTCTATCCCTGCGAAAGCCATGGCGAGCAACGTATGGCACGCCGTCACGCCGGATCCGCAATGAACGATAACCTGTTGTGGTTGAAGATTGTTTGTAACTCGCTTATATTTTGAGGCCAGCGCTTCGGCAGTACGAAAGTCACCATTCTCGGAAAGATTTTCAATGTAAGGTACGTTGATTGCTCCGGGGATATGCCCGGCAACAAGATCTATCGGTTCTCCCTCCCCCCGGTACCGATAGTTCTCCCGCACGTCAATGACCATCTGCGTGGAGTCACTGGAAGCACGTTCGACTTCCTGCATGGTAGCCGTTGGAAAATTCCAGCGATCAAATGAGTATGATACGGGATCAGGTCGGACTGACTCGTCAGATGTAAAAGGTATCCCGGTCGTTTGCATGGTTTCGATAGTTGCACCGACAACTTTTACATCATGCTGACCTGCCGACTTCAACATCCACCAAAATCTTGCAGCTGCGTTTGCCCCACTCTTATCGTCGTACACAATCACATGAGAGCCTGGCGTGATGCCAAGTTTAGAAAGCACTTCGGAAAATTGTTGAGGTTTCGGAAGCGGATGACGGCCTCCGTCGGCTGCATCTTTCCCTTTTGCAGAAAGTTCTGTCTCAAGGTCCACCCTGAGGGCACCACGCACATGAGCGGCCCGGTATCGGGCGGCGGCGTCTGCTCCGCCACGCGCATCGATGATGACTACCGGAGGTTTCTCAAGTGCCTGAAGGAATTGGTCAGCGCTGATTACGGACATACAGTTACCGGATATGCGGCAATTTAGAAATTCCTTTAAGAAAGTCCCGCGAGCGCATCAACGATCTCAACTCACAGCGCATTTCTGACAACCAAAATGGGACGATTCTTAAAAATTGATTCCAGCCGGTAAACATTTTTTATCTATTCGGCGTTTTGATTCCGGTAGCGATCGTTGCCGGCCTAGTGTGAGACTCATAAGTTATTTGAGCAGCCCGCCAGGTTCTTGTCCAACTAAAAGAAAGGAGGTACCATGTCTAGTCCCAAGCACATTTTATCGAAGAACGTAACACTAACAATTTTCACAGGTGTGATGAATTGAAGGGTTGGTTTACCTCGTGAAATTTTAGTTTACGGATAAAATTTGAATGAGGATTTTTTGGGAAATCCGGTCAGTATCTAGGCCGGATTCCTTTTTTTAGCCTGATTAGTTGTATATGAAGCTGTCAAGGCAAATACCTGATCTTGACGGCATAAACCCTGAGCTCGGCGTCGCTTGAGTCATTGACATCGTCGCTCTGATCAAGCCTGATGACTATGCGGTATGAATACGCGTCGTTGTTAATAACTTCAGTTCCTGCAATTGGCGTATGAACGGAAGATTGGATCGCGCCTGAACTTCCGGTTGATGACCAGGAATTAGTTACATTTTCATTGGAGCCTGTCGGAGTTTTTCGATAGACGTTAAAATCAACTGCCCGCGAATCGCTATCTCTGTAGTACAAGGTGACCTGTTCCAATGTCGCACCGTGCGGTAAGTGCAAAGGAGCAATGATGGCCGCACCTTCATCTTTCTTGATCGTTGTCACATACGTGGAGTTATCTTCAAAAATGATGACGTTATCTTTGTCCTTGGTATCATCCTCCCGGAGGTTGGTAAAGTCTGCAGGATCGAGCATAGCATATTGCGACACGGGGCTTACGCCGTTTACAATTTCAGGCACCCACTGAGTTCCATCCCATACGAGCACTTTGCCAATGTCTGGTACACCCAGCGCTCCTGCGCTCACGTTATTCCCCTGAATCTTGGCTACCGTCGGCGCGGGAAAAACGCCCGTTAGATCGCCTCCCGCTGATACGCCGGTAAGTAATGAACTTCTAGACTCAAGCTGTGGTGCCCCTGTTGCACTGGTCGTATAAACTTTGTCGGCATCAGTTAGCCCCGCTGTTCCAAGCTTGTTCACTGTCACCGCGCCATTTTGAAGTTGGGCCGCCGTTATGCTGTTGTTGGTCACCGCCAGGCTATTTAATGGACCAGTAACCTGGCCGTTGGCTGTCAAGGTATTAAGGTCTATCGGGCTGGGGTCGTTTGTGAGGGACAATGTATTTGCTGCCAGCGTCAGGTCCTGTGCATCCATAGCAGCTGCGGGGGCAGCCCATAGGACTGTGCCCACGCCATTTGTGGTAAGCACTGTGTTCGGCGCGCCGGATGCGACCTTTGCTGAGGTTACAGATGCGCTCGCAAGATCCGCGGTTGCTATCGTGCCATCTGTGACATTGGTGCCATTGAGAATAATTGAACTTAGGTCCACAGAAGATCCATCATTTGTCAGGCTGAGAACATTTCCCGCGATGGAAAGGTCCTGCGCGTCAGCAGAGACAGACGCTGTCGTCCAGACAACTGTTCCGACACCATTTGTAGTGAGCACCGTGTTGGGCGTACCGGCAACAACCTTTGTTGTTGTAACTGAGGCGGCCGCCAGGTCGACGGCCGCAATAGTTCCATCGGTTATGTTTGTTCCATTAAATACCAGCGAACTGAGGTCCACGGTAGTACCGTCATTGGTTAGGCTGAGAACGTTACCAGCAAGGGTGAGGTCTTGCGCGTCGGTAGATGCCGATGGGGCTGCCCAGGTTACAGTCCCTGCGCCATCGGTTGTCAACACCGTGTTGGGCGTACCGGCTGAAAGCTTGGACGGTGTAATGACGGCATTGGCAAGGTCAACGGTACTGATCGAACCATCCGTGATGTTTGTTCCACTTAGCGAAAGTGTGCCCAAATTCACCGGGCTTCCGTCATTGGTGAGGCTTAACGTGTTGCCGGAAAGCGAGAGATCCTGCACGTCCGTCCCAACTGCCGGGGTATTCCAAACAACCTTTCCGGTCGCATCTGTGGAAAGTACGGTGTTATTGCTTCCCGGTTGAACCTTAGCCGGCGTGATACCACCATCGCTTACCTGAAGCGCATTGGATCCGCTTACGGAAACGGAGACCTGATCTGTAACTACTGATAATGTAGCATCTCCCTCGGCGGCTCCACCTGAAAGGGCATTGCCGGCAACAACGGAGGTAATGTCGCCGATTACAGCAGGA
>JANNPM010000132.1:0-9404 GCA_031400145.1 Chryseolinea sp.
CAAGCTCCGCGGTCGTCTGGTCCCTTTTACCAGAAGCCTGTACGCCAGGCTTTGCGCCACCTATCATGTACATCCGAATGTTTCCACGGCGCTCGGACTTATACTTCAGCAGCAAGGGAAACTCAACCACTGTCGTTTCTACCAGGGCGTCGGCAGACGTTTCGTCGGTATACCGGTACGTTACCGTCTGTTCATAAAACGCAACCTGAGGTGTCAGACGCAGATCGAGATATTCGGATAATCTGTAATTCACAATGAAACCGAGGGAAAAGCCTGAAGACCATACCGGGTTTACTGAATAAACAGTATCCAATTGTTGCGTGACGAACGCGTCTGAATATTTGATCTGGTAACTGGAGGTGTGCAAGGCAATCAGGAAGCCATAGGTGAGCTTCTTACTATCGTAGTTAGGATTGTTACGCTGCACCCAACGTTTCTGTTGAGCCTTCACGGTCGTAATACCCGCGACCAAAAAAAGGATAAAGATTATTTTATACCCGTGTATATGGAACTTACGCCGAAGGTGAGTGATTTGCATTTTGTCTGTTTAAATCCAACCTCTTTCATAATATCCAGAAATTCGGCGCCGTCGGGAAAAGCCTCCACCGACTGTGGCAAGTAAGTATATGCCGCCTTATCCTTCGATACGATCCTGCCAATTTTAGGTAAAATGAACTTAAAATAAAAACTATATACTTGTCTGAAAGGGAATGCCGTAGGGCGGGAAAACTCCAATATCACACTCATTCCGCCGGGTCTCAAGACGCGGTAGATCTCCGAAAGTCCACGCTGCAGGTTTTCAAAATTACGCACGCCGAACGCTACTGTCACAGCATCGAATTTATGCTCTGCGAAGGGTAGCTCCTCCGAATCGGCACGCTGCAGTTCGATCGTTTGCTCCAATTTCCTTTCTTGTACCTTCTTCCTACCAACGCTCAACATGCCCTCTGAAATATCCACCCCTACCACTTTTTGCGGCTTTAAAGTGAGCGCTTGCAGGGCAAAATCACCAGTCCCTGTCGCAACGTCAAGAATAATCGAAGGTTTGATGGGGCGTAGCTGATCAATAGCCAGCCTTCGCCATCCCTTGTCTATTCCAAGGCTAAGAAAGTGGTTAAGGAAGTCGTAGCGCCCGCTGATATTGTCGAACATCTTCGCCACTTGCTCCTTTTTGGAGCTTCCTTCGTCATTATAGGGTACTACTGTCATCGCATGGGGTGGAAAACCCGGCACGAAGGTAAAACATTGTTGGTATGAAATCGTCATGCACTGCGTTCACCGAAGGATGTTAATTACCATGCGATTCCATGTGACTACGAAAAACAATTATTAACACATGAAAGAAAAAGTGTTAGCGCTGTATAACCTTGAACTCCACGCGCCTATTGAGCTCCCGTCCTCCCTCTTCATCATCGTTGCTGGCAAGTGGCCGGGATTTTCCGTATCCAACGGGCTTCACGCGGCGGGAATCAATTCCCTTCTTTGTCAGAAAATCTTTCACGGCCTGCGCGCGGCGCTGAGATAAGTAGATGTTATATTCTTTCGTGCCGATGGCATCACAGTGGCCCGCAATTTCAACGACCATTTCCGGATTTTGCATCATCATTGTCTCAAGTTTATTTAACTCTGAATAGGAGGAGGTCTTAAAGGTTGCTTTATCAAAGTCGAAATATAGATTGCGAAGGATAGAAACCACGCCGACGGTGAGCTTCCGCATCTCGATCGTGCGGGTAAGCGTTTTTTCATCTGCTGTTGCAGCTTCTATTTTAAATGTCTGGTTGAAGAATACATATCCGGCCGTTTCAACGGACAATCTGTAATCCTTCGCCTTGGGACTGATAATTGAAAATTCATATATGCCCGGACCAGGTGATGTGGATGTAACACCGATGTTATCGCGTGCACCCTGCAGTTTTATCTTGGCATCCAGCGGTGATTTGTCACTTGCATCTATTACTGTCACCACATACTTAATGGGTTGAATAGGTTTTTTCTCGACCGGTGGTTTTGTTGTGGTCGGTTTTGTCGTGACGGGCTTGGTCGCGGTTGGCTTCGTTGTTGTTACCGCCGGATCTTTTTCCGGAACAACTACCACGGGGGTTGTATCCGTCGGTGTGGTTGGAAGTTTCGCCGTTACGGCATCAACGTTCTTTATGCCTTCGGGAATAGTGATCAGATAGATGTCCTGATACCCTATTCCGTCTTCACGAACGGAAGAATAGTATGCACGCTTGCCATCTTTTGAGAAAACAATATAGATATCGTCGTCAGGAGTATTGATTGGGTATCCAAGGTTGAGAGGTTCGCTCCATTTATCGGTCTTAATGTCTAAGGTCGTTTTAAAAACATCAAATCCCCCCATCCCCTTGCGGCCCTTCGTACTGAAATACAATGTTACTCCATCGTAGTCAATAAATGGCCCGTCGTCGTCCATTTCCGTGTTAACATCCGGTCCCAGATTTTTCACATTTGTCCAGCTTCCCTTTGCGTCCTTTGTTGCCTTATAGATATCGAGCCCACCAAAACCGCCAGGTCTGTTGCTGGAGAAGTACAATGTCTTCTCATCAATAGAAAGAGTCACTGATTTTTCTTCAAAGCTGGAATTGATCACACCCGGCATGGGAACTGGTTCACCGAATTCTCCGCCGCTGACTCTTTCGCAAAAGAATATATCGCCGCCGCCTTCATCTTTAAAAAGGAATAGAATGTTTCCGTTTGCTGAGAGTGCTGAGTTGGAATCGTGATATGGATTGTTAACAACCGGCCCGATGTTCTTGGCGTATTCCCATGTGCCATTTACTTTCTTGGATATGAAGATATCTTCGTATGGCTTGTTATCGTCATAAACGTTTTGATTCAGGTTATCGTCGCGTCGGCGGGTCGTGAACACGATTTCATCCTCGTTTTCGTTTAACACCGGCGCATAATCTTCGAACTCTGAATTAATCTCCCTGCCAATATTTACAATTGAAAAGTTACCGGGATTTGAAACGAATTCCTGTCCGTTCTCGCACTCAAACATGCCACGCTCAACGGTGGCCATATCTATTTTATCTTTGCCCTGATAAGTAGATTTTTTTGTAAGCTTTTCCTTGTAGAGTTTATAGAATTCCAGAGCCTTCCGGAAGTTTTCTCCGTACTGGTAACTTCGTCCTATCCAGTATTCGACATCAAAACGATAAGCAGGATCCTGGCGGTAAACGCGGAGCAGGTACGTTACGGCACGGTCCTTTCCAACTGTTAAAAGATGCATACGGCCAGCCTCATAGTTTGCCTTGATATATGTTGTATCGAGGTTCGCTGCTGTAGTCATCAGTTCGCGTGCATCGTCCATAGCTTTCGTCTCTGCTATGATCAGTTCAGCTTGTTCCATATACTGCCGTGCAGTCTCTTTAGGATCTTGCTGGCCGAATGATGGAGTGAAAAAAGCAGACAATAAAGTTGAAAAAATCAGTACACTTCGGATACTGGTCATTGCTTAAAAAATTTTGACACTTGGGAGTTCGGTAAAAATATCATCGAATATAGGTACAAGATATGAAAAAGCGCGAAATTTGACGCACAAACTTGGCACCATAAGACCGCACCCTTTGTAAACTTAGTATTTTACGCTTCAATTATTACTTTAACAATGAAGATTACAAAGTCCGAATTCGTTTCGAGCTTTGCCGACGTCAATAAATGCCCTCCGCCAGTAAAGCCGGAGTTCGCTTTCATCGGCAGATCGAACGTGGGTAAATCATCGTTGATCAATATGCTTACGAATTCGAAGAAGCTTGCCAAGATATCCGTCACCCCGGGAAAGACTCAGACGATCAATCATTTTCTTATCAACGATTCGTGGTATCTCGTTGACTTACCGGGGTATGGCTACGCCAGTGTAAGCAAGAGCACCCGGGAAGGATTCGGCAAGATGATCGAAGATTATGTTCGCAAACGTGAGAATCTGTATTGTCTCTTCATATTGCTGGACGCGCGCCTTGAACCCCAAAAAAATGATCTTGCCTTTATTGAATGGGCCGGCGTCAATAGGGTACCCACTGCGTTGATCTTTACAAAGATTGATAAGCTGAAGTCCCAGGAACTGAAGAAAAATATGACATTTTACGAGGAAACATTACGCACATTTTGGGAAGAACTTCCACCAATTTTTCTTACATCTGCAACAAATAAGAACGGAAAAGCAGAAATTCTGGACTTCATTGGCGAAGCGCTAAAAAACCCAATGCCGTGAGCAAGCCCCAAAGGTAATGGACTTTTCTTTTCATTTCTTTAGCTTTGCCTCTCAACATAATTAATATGACCTTATCGGACATCGCCACAGTATCGGGAAAAGGCGGGCTATATAAAGTGATTGCTCCAACCAAGTCAGGTATGATCCTTGAATCACTTGATAATTCCAAAACCAAATTCGTCGCCACAACAAGTCATCGCCTTTCACTACTCCACGAAATATCTATCTACACCACTACGAAGGAGGGAACGGTAGCGCTGGAGGCCATCCTGAAAAAAATACACGACGATTTTGGCGACGATACAGGTGTGGACGCGGACGCTGACGCGAATGAATTGAAATCGTTCATGAAAGCGATCTTGCCCGAATACGATGAAAGCCGTGTCTATGTAAGCGACATCAAAAAACTTGTCAGGTGGTATGCTACCCTTCTGGAATTTGCACCTGAATTATTCCTTGAATCTGAAGCCGCCAAGTCAGCGGAAAACGAACCGACGCAAAGTTAACGGCTGTCTGGCACACCAGTACGAGCACGGAATTCACGGGTATTCCATAACTGAACGTTAACGGCAATTAAAGAAAATTAGAATCTTGAGAATCGTCAAGCTCGGTGGCGCCTCTCTTAAGTCAGCTGCGGGAATCCGAGATATCGCGGACATCATTCACGCACAATCGCTTTTATAATTGCGATCTGCTTCACAGTTATTGTTTAGCCGGGTGTAATCGCATTTTCCCAAAGCACGTGCAATGTCGAAAAGTATTAATTTGCAGACCCAAATGAGTCAGTCGTCGGTATGAAGAAAATCCTTGTTCTATATTATTCGCAGTCCGGGCAGCAACGCAATATTTTACAATCACTATCCCAGCCGTTGTTGCAAGCCGGTCACCACGTTCATTATGAAGAAATAACACCCGTAGAAAAGTTTCCATTTCCATGGAGCGCGTATGAGTTTTTTAACGCGTTCCCCGAAACTTTTCAGCAAAAGCCATTGGAATTAAGGCCGCTTTCTGAAAAAGCCTTCGACTCATACGACCTGATCATCCTCGGCTATCAGCCCTGGTTCCTCACGCCTTCCAGGCCGGTCAGCTCCCTCCTCCAAAGCCAGGATGGAAAACGCATCCTGAAAGGCATGCCCGTGATCACCATTCTGGGCTGCCGCAACATGTGGCTTGGCGCACAGGAAAAAGTTAAGAGACGATTGCTGGAGGCTGAAGCAGGCCTCTGCGGGCACATCGCACTGGTTGATAGGTCTGGCAACCTGGTAAGTCTCGTCACGATACTTCGATGGATGTTGACTGGAAAGAAAGACGCATTTCTGTTTTTTCCGGCAGCCGGGATTTCCGAAGAAGACATCCGGTTCACGGCAACATACGGAGAAATGATCGCACGCGCCCTCCAAAACAACGACTACAGCAGCCTGCAGTTTGCTATGCTGAAGAAAGGCGCGATAGACATCAAGCCAAGCCTGGTCCTGCTCGAGAAACGGGGTCAAAAGGCTTTTTCCGTTTGGTCCCGGTTTATCGCGTCTGGCGGCACTTTATACTCAACCGGACGAAAGATCAGGGTTTACACGTTTTTATATGTCCTGCTTCCTTCTATATTTATTCTCTCACCTGTGTTGTGGACGCTTTCTCGCATCATGCTGATAATAAAACGAAGGCAACTGCTGGCCGACGTGGATTATTACAGGCAGACATCTCTGCGTTAAGGTCAAAAAGGCATTCTTTACCCGATTCATATTTTTCGAAGTCAGCCTAAAAAAATCATAAAGCTCTATTCCATTTTGAGCTGTTGCATACCTCAAAATGTTTTTAATTCTATCCGGAAAAAAGGTACTTTCGGGCTTTGAACTTTAAACATTTACTGAAAATAGCATTAAACGGGCGCTGGGGATGAACAGGAGTGTTTACATTACGAGATTAGCAAGCTTTTTACCGAACAATCCAGTCTCCAACGATGAAATGGAAAGCGTCCTGGGACTGATCAATGATCAATCTTCGAAGGCCAAGCCCCTGATCCTGCGAAATAATCAAATCAAAAAGCGCTACTATGCGTTGGACAGCCAGGGACAAACGACGCATACGAACACCGCGCTGACAAGGGAAGCAGTTGTAAGGCTTTTTGATAACGACTTTAGCATGGAGGACGTTGAAGTGCTTTCCTGCGGTACCACTACGCCAGACCAGCTATTGCCAGCACACGCGGCAATGGTGCACGGAGCCTTGGGCAGTAACCCAGTCGAGATCAACTCCACCACAGGTGCATGCAGCGCAGGAATTCAGGCCCTGAAATTTGGATACCTTTCCATTCTTGCCGGCAGCGCCAACAATGCCGTTTGCACCGGATCTGAACGATTTTCCAAATGGATGCTCGCGACATTCTTCAAAGAGGAGGCCGCAAAAGTGGCACAGCTTGAAGAAGACGGAATAATTGCCTTCGAAAAAGATTTTCTCCGTTTTATGCTGTCCGACGGCGCCGGCGCCGCCTTGCTTCAAAGCGAGCCGAACCTGGAAGGGCTGTCCTTAAGAATTGACTGGCTGGAGCAACGTTCCTACGCGCATGAGCTGCCAACATGTATGTATGCTGGCGCTATTGTGGACTCCAACGGCAACCTGACGGGCTGGAATGACATGGATCAGGAAAACTGGAGCGCACAATCGGTTTTTGCCATCAAGCAGGACACGAAATTGCTAGGCGAATTTATAGTAAAAAAGGGCGGGGAATTACTGAAGAGTCTTGTTGAAAGCAGACAGCTGGACGTCACAAGGCTCACCTATCTGCTTCCCCACTTATCGTCACAATACTTTGCCTCAAGAATTGAGAAAGAACTCACCGCGCTCGGCTTAGAAATCCCCGCCGAAAAATGGTTTACCAACCTATCGTGGGTCGGAAATGTTGGTGCTGCTTCTCCCTATCTGATGTTGGATGAGCTTTTCAATTCCGGCAAGTTAAAGAAGGGCGACACCCTGCTGATGATGGTACCCGAAAGTGCGCGTTTTAACTATGGTTATGTGATGCTCACGGTGGTGTAAGCGCGTAATACGAAAACTACTTTGTAATTTCATCAAGAAATTTTTCACAAGCGCCATGAATAGAGAGCAGGTACCACAGGATCAGGAAAATCTGAATGAGGGGAAGTTGGCAAAGCTGTACTACGCGACCGACGAAAAGGGCCACTACGTGAAAGTGAACAGCATTGGATGGGAGCCGGAAACAGTAGCCATGCAGCAGGCTTGGGACGTTGTCAATGATGAAGTAAAACACGCCGTGGACCTGATACGTAAAGGGAAGGCCAGCCCGCTCCTATATTTTATCAAAAAGAATATCATGACCCATGGGCTCGTTGCAAGCTATTCAGGAACTGCAGGTTTTATGGTCCGGCTCCATTGCATCCCGTTTTTCTTTAACAAATTGAGCAAAAAGCAGCTTAAAAAATACGCTTACACATTCCGCATACCTGTAACGGAACTCACGAACCCTGAAAATATCAGAAGATACGATGGCTGATTTTACGCACAAGCAATCCGCGCACTGTGAAAGCGGCGTTGTTTCGAATTTGATGCGATTCCATGGAATGGATTTTGATGAACCCATGGTCTTTGGTATCGGGTCAGGATTATTCTTTTCATACCTGCCATTCATAAGAGTGAATGGCATTCCCGTCACCGCTTACAGGATATGGCCGGGCCAGGTTTTCAAGCGCTTCGCCGAACGTATCGGAATCAAGATTGAACGCAAAAAATTTTCCAGCCCCAAAGATGCCATGACTGCGCTGGACAAGATGCTGGACCAGGGCCAGCCTGTCGGCATGCTTACATCGGTATTTTATCTGAGTTATCTGCCCGCTGCCTACCGCTTCCATTTTAATGCCCACAACATTATTGTGTTCGGGAAAGCCAATGGCAGTTATCTGGTGAGCGACCCTGTCATGGAATATACTACTGAGATATCTTATGATGATCTCGTGAGGGCGCGCTTCGCAAAAGGAATGCCCGAACCGAGTGGACGTATGTATTATCCCGTGAAAGTACCAGGGGAGTATGACATTGAAAGTGCCATCTGGAAAGGGATCTCACAGACCAGCGATCATATGACACGCATACCCATGCCGTTAGTGGGTGCTAAGGGAATGAAATATCTCGCTGGCCGTTTGAGGAAGTGGCCCGACCGGTTAGGCAATCGGAAGGCAATCCAGTGGCTGGGAAACGTTATCAGGATGCAGGAAGAGATTGGAACTGGAGGTGCCGGCTTTAGATTCATTCACGCGGCATTCCTGGATCAATGCAGCATGAAACTCAACCATGAAAAGATGTTCAGTATATCGCAGCAGCTTACCAAGAGTGGGGACCAGCTTCGAGATTTCGCCTACTACGCCGGCAGGGTTTGTAAGAACAGGAAGTCCGATACCAAAACGTTTGCCGAGTTAGGCGATCTCCTGGAAGCCTGTGCGCACCGCGAACAGGCCATCTTCACAGAGCTGTATGAAGTGAGCCTGTCGCGATGAATGTTGTTCATCTGGAGCATCTTTATAAACAGTATAGCAACACCGGTGCGCCGGCCATTTGTGATCTCTCCATTGCTATCCCTGAAGGTGCAGTGTTCGGATTGCTTGGGCCAAACGGTGCGGGTAAATCAACTACCGTCATGATCCTTTGTGGCCTGACCCGGCCTGACAGTGGAAGTGTCTCCGTTTTGGGAATGGATATGCAGCACAGCGGTAGACAGATCCGCAAGAAAATTGGGGTTGCTCCTCAGGAAATTGCATTGTTCCCAACGCTTACGGCAACAGAAAATCTTCAGTACTTTGGAAGGATGTACGGCCTGAAACGCGCGCCCCTGAAAGAGCAGATCGCGAAATACCTGGATACCTTTGGCCTGGCGGACAAGTCAGAAAAGCAGGTACGGACTTTTTCAGGAGGGATGAAAAGAAGGCTTAACCTTATCGCTGCGATACTGCACAAACCCAAACTGGTGATACTGGATGAACCAACCGCAGGCGTCGACGTACACTCCCGCAACATGATCCTTGATTTTCTCGATGCCCTTAAGCGGCAGGGTACGTCGATTATTTATTCCTCGCATGTGCTGGAAGAAGCGGAAAGGATTTGTTCGCATGTCGCCGTTATAGATGAAGGCAAGCTCATTACCACCGGCACGGTAAAGGCTGTA
>JANNPM010000151.1:0-9861 GCA_031400145.1 Chryseolinea sp.
CGAAGCGGCACACCACCAAACATTCTCACCAATTGAAAATAGTTCATCGCCCTGGCAAACTTAGCTTCCGCAATGGCCGCATTGGCACCAGTGGGGTCGGCTGCTTCGATTCTGGCTTGATTGCTGAGTACAAAATTAGCGCGGCTGATACTGCTGAAACTGGAGTTCCAGATACCGGCTATCTCTGAGATCCCGGAAGCTTCGTAAGCCAGTTCATCATATTGCCCCCACGAAGACTGAGCGTTTCCTTCGTCGCTTACAGAATTTAAAACGAATGTACCTGCCTGCCCGGGTCCATCACAACACGCTGCAAGTGGTTTGTAGATAGCAACCAATGCAGCATCTACGTCCGATTTCGAACCGAAAGAGTTATCAGGCGTGTTTTGTGAATAGATTTTTTCATCGACCGAACATGACTGGAATGCACCGGTGATCGTTGCCAGCAAAAAAAAGAAGAAAGGTATCGTTAGTCTCATAGTAGTAGTATTAATGATGTTACAAGCCAATGTTTAACCCGAAGGTGTAGGTTTTGTATAGGGGCACGGTGAGTATATCAATGTTGCGGAAGAGGTTGCTCTGCCCAAAGGAATTGACTTCAGGGTCAAATCCTTCGTAACCGGTAATAGTAAAGAGATTGGTACCACTGGCATACAAACGTAAACTTCGAATTGCCTTAAGCTTGCCTACCGGGAAATTATAGCCAAGTGTCACTGACTTCACCCGCAGGTAAGAGGCACTCTGTATTGAAAAATCCGAATGATTGTCCATTCCTATTTCATCTCCGGGAGCGGCGTACTTTGCGTCAGGATTGGAAGGCGTGTAATAGTCTAAGGCATCGGTAGTGCGGTTGCCAAGCCTTTCCAGGACATAATCACTGAGGTTCCAAATCTTTCCGCCCGAGGAACCCTGAGTGAGTACATTGAGATCAAATCCAAGATAGGAAAATGTATTGGTAATCCCGAAAGTAAAATCAGGGTTTGGATCTCCGATGATTTCACGGTCTCTGTCATTCAACACACCGTCATCATTTAGATCTCTGAATCTCCGCGAGCCGATCTTGGCACCGGAAACTCCGGGAAAAGCATCTAATTGTGACTGGCTTGTATAAACTCCATCCCATCGGTACCCGAAAAATGCGCCTACCGGCTGATCTTTAATCAGGGCGACATTTGCACCACTGCCCCCCACCACACCAAATTCGTTCAGCAAAGTATCTATACCCTCCATGCCTATGTCGGTTACTTTCTGCACATTGTGGGCGAAATTAGCGCTCAGATCCCATTTGAACTTTGCTGCATTCACTACTGCGCCGCGCACTTCCAATTCGACCCCTTTGTTGGATAGGCTGCCAACATTATCTAACACGGAGGTATAGCCTGAATTGGAAGGGATAGCCCTGGATTGTAAAAGGTCGTTCGTATTTTTAACATAATAATTTGCACTGGCAGTGACACGCTGGCCCAGGATGCCAACGTCCAAACCAACGTTAAACTGGGTGGTTGTTTCCCATTTCAAATTGGGGTTGCCGATGTTGGATGGAAAAACCCCGGTTTGAACCACACCACCGATAGGATAGGAAGTAGAAGATAAGAACGTCTGAGATTGACCGGAAGCCACGGCCTGGTTTCCACTCAGCCCATAGCTGACCCTGAATTTTAAGTCGCTAAGCGAATTTATACCCTGCAAAAAACCTTCTTCACTAAGCCGCCAGCTGAAAGCACCTGATGGAAAGAGTGCAAACTTATTGCCAGCGCCAAATTTGGAAGAGCCATCATACCGTGCTGTAAAGGTGAAGATGTATTTGCTATCGATGATGTTATTCAGCCTGACAAAATAAGAAGCCAAGACGTCCTCATTTCTCGAGGTAGCAGTAGCATAGCGCGTAGATCCTGAACCTAAATCTTCGTTTTTCAAGTTATCGTTCGGAAAGCCGGACGAACCGGCCTGCACATTTCGGAAGTCAGATAATTGATAAGAGTAGCCGAGCACAGCACTAAAAGCATGAACCCCGAAAGCTTTATTGAACGAACCAAAGCTTTCCAGTAGATAACTTTTGGAGTCTTTCGTGTTTTTGCCAGCCAGCCCCCCGACCTGATAGCCATTGAAAGTAGTTTTGGAGTTGTAATAAATGTCACGCAGCACCGCATTATTAAACAGCGAACCCCTGATTTCGAATGTAAGACCCTCTATAATTTTGGCCTTTAAGGATAAGTTGTTGAGGAAGGTCTGGATTGAATTTCTGTTTAAAATGTCATTGGCATACGATAGCGGGTTGTAAGCAATATCCGGGGTAGCCCTGCCATCAGGTGCTCCGCCTGTATAGTTGAGGCTTCCGTCAGCGTTGTAGACGGGTTCGGCAGGATTAGATACCAATGCGGCTTCAAAAAGACCGAATTTCTGAACATCTCTCACATCACTGGGAGAATTGTCCGTGGTAGAGGTGGTGTACGAAAAGCTATTTTCCAGGCTAAGCCAGTTGGTCAGTTCTGTCTGCAAGCTCAGCCTTACATTGGCTCGCCTAAATTTAGAGCCTAACAGAGGTGTTTCCTGATCCAACAAAGATAAGCTGCCCGAATACATCACGTCTTGGCCGCCTGTGAACCCAAGCGTATAATTCTGGCTCACGGCTTGACGGGTTACCACATCAAGCCAGTTCGTACCGGCGCCGATTTTACCGGGAGCCGGATATAGCTCACCATTTGCAACGGTATCCTTGTAAAATGAGGTTTCCCCTAATTCTTCGCGTCTTATGTTGTCATACGCGGCAAACTGGTCTCCGTTCATCATTTCTATATTGCTATCGTTCAGCTGGCTGAAACCATAACTTGTGCTAAAGTTTACTCTCGCCTGCCCCGACTTCCCTTTCTTGGTCGTGATGATAATCACTCCGTTAGCTCCCCTAGAACCATAAATAGCGGTGGCTGAAGCATCTTTGAGCACATCAATGGACTCTATATCGGCAGGGTTCAGCCAGTTCAACGCCCCTCCCGGATTTCCCTGACCTGAGTTACCAGACCCTGAATTGGTAAGGCCCGCGGGGCCGCTCGCGGCATACGCCCCATTATCATTAATGATGGGGAAACCATCCACTACAAACAGGGGCTCGTTGGTTCCGTTAATGGAGTTGCCTCCCCGGATACGAATACTGGTTCCTGCACCCGCCTGGCCGGAAGACTGATTGATTTGAACACCCGAAACCCTTCCGCTCATAATTTGGTCTACCGAGGGCAGCGGTAATTCGTCTACTCTCTTCATGTCTACCGAAGCAATTGCGCCTGTTACGTCCTGCCGCTTTTGATCTCCATAGCCGATTACAACAATTTCCTGCAGCGATGTGATGTCAGGCGCTAAACGAACATCTGCAACTGACCTACCTCCGCTGAGCGTTACTTCCTGCACGGCATATCCAATAAAGGAAAAAACAAGTATGCTGCTTTCACCTGACACATTGATGGCATAGGTCCCATTCGCATCTGTTGAAGTGCCATTGGTAGTGCCTTTTTCAATTATATTCACGCCCGGCATGGGTTGCCCCTGGTCGTCTGTTACTTTGCCTGTAATAACAATCGATTGCATGTCCGTATCCAAAAATAAACCCTCCCCTTGTGCCGACTTCGGAGCCATAACATTTTTTTTGTCTTTCAGCACGATGTATTCGTTGCCTTCCTGTACGCTGTAACCAATTTGGCGTGTAGCAAAAAGTTCGTCCAATACCTCACTAAGCTTTTTCTTTTGAGCATCAATCGACACTTTGTCATTCAATTTGAGATGGTTTCGGCTGTACACAAATCTTACCTTCGTAGCTGCTTCTAACTCTGTTAAGACTGTTTTAAGAGATACCTCATGCAGCGTTAACGATACTTCTCTGTCGAGTATCTCCTGGGCATGGTTATCATGCGCTAAAGCCAATCCGGAGAAGATCAATCCTACTGTTATCTGTAATAAGGAAACTTTCATAAACCGGCGGATTCCTCTTTTTGTCTGCTTCCACGGCAGGAAGCCTCTATCAGTAAAATATTTTTTCATACTTATCATGGTTTGTTTTAGTTCACTTTAAGATCGGCTACCTTTCCTTGCCGGTTACAGGTTGCTAGGTAAGGCCTGACACCGGGGCTTTTTATATCTTGCCTTCTTCAGTTGCATCCCGTACCCTTTAATACTATTTTATCTTGGCTTATTTCATAAGTGAAGCCGAGTGTCTCGGCAATCATATCGAACGTTTTCTTCAGGGACTGATCTGTGAAATCGGCGGTGATCATACAATTACCAAGCTTAGGGTCTATCATCTCAACTTTGATGTTGAACTTTCCCTCAATTCTGCGGACGATTTCACTCATGGGAGTGTCCTCGAAAAGCATACTGTATTCTGTTCCTGCCAGCGTAGCAACCTTTTCCACTTCAGCAGATTCCACCTTTGAATACTGTGCTTTCAACCCGGTGTAAATAACTTTTTCATTCGGCAATACCACCATACCTTCCGTGTCTTTGGAAGATGTGAGGGAAACCTTGCCGGTAAGCACCATGACCTCAATATTGTTTTCGATTGATTTGATATTAAAACTCGTACCCAATACCGTAGTGGTCAGGTCACCGCAAGTAATCATGAAGGGATGAGCAGGATCTTTTGCAACCTCAAAAAGTGCCTCCCCGCTAAGCTGGACGTTTCTGGTATCGCCTGCAAATCTATCTGGATAGGTTAGCGTGCTGTTTCCTTTTAGCCAAACGATACTTCCATCAGAAAGAAAAACTTTATGTACGCTGCCGGCGGTCGTGGCCTGAAGCATTTCCACTTCAAATGAACCATCCATGTAGTGCCAGAAAAAATAAGAGCATGCTGCCACTAGCGCAATGGAGGCAGCAATCCGCATCCAGCGAATAGAAACGGTGCCAGGTTTGGCTTTTGATGACTGGCCAATCTTTGCATCCAGCAGCAGTTTTACCCTCTGCCTCGCCTGGTCGCGCTGATCTTGCGAAAGGTTACTGTAAAGATCTTCGCGGGCGCCGCTTTCCATTAAGTTCTCCAGCAATTTGATTTCTTCTGCAGTGGCGCGTTCTGCACGATAGCGTTCAATCAAATCCAAAAAGTCACTTTCATCCATGCTAATTGATAAAGGGGAGATGATACCTCCCCCCATAATTGTATAGTGCCGCAACCGGAACCAAACACCTTCAGTAAAGCAGAATATTTTTTCTACTTCCGGTTTTGAGGGCTTAAAGCGAGCCCTTTACGCCTGTGCGTGAAATAGTGTGCAGGAGGTTCAGCGCATCCGATTGCAATTTTTGTTTTATTTTTTCTAACTTCGTTTACAGTGAGTTCATACAAAACTATTTCTGCCTGATAATTACATGAAATAGCCATGCACCCGTTCACCCAAAGTGATGATAATTTGGTCTGGCCATTCCATGTGACAACTAAAAGCAATTATTAACACATGAATCGTCATGCACTGCGTTCACCCAAAAGGATGTTAATTAACCATGCGATTCCATGTGACTACGAAAAAAGCAATTGTTAATACATGAAACGTGGGGAGTATGGAACATACGAAGATATAAGGTTGTTGGCACTTGCCGCCAATGATGATAAACGCGCTTTTGACGTACTATATGAGCGTTATTTTGGCAAGCTTTTAGCATTTGTTTATAATCGCATACATCATAAGCAAGACGCTGAAGAAATTGTTCAGAACGTATTTTACAGTTTCTGGAAAATACGATCTACACTGGTCG
Organism: Chryseolinea sp.; assembly: GCA_031400145.1. GTDB lineage: Bacteria > Bacteroidota > Bacteroidia > Cytophagales > Cyclobacteriaceae > Chryseolinea. Next base: position 5,731 of record JANNPM010000151.1, read on the forward strand.
TCACCACCTCGGTTTCTGCCTATCTTTTCGGGGCTTGCAAGAATCTCATCATACACAATATGAGAGATGAAAAGGTAAGAAAGGTCTACCTGGCTCAACTGAATTTTCTTATGCAACAGGCATCTCACAATTCAAACGAAGATTCGATCAGGCTTCATGACGTTGAAGAAGCGCTTGAACGTGGTCTGTTGGACTTGCCGGTGCGCTGCAAAGAAATATTTAAGCTGAGCAGGCAACAGCACCAGACCATCCCTGAGATTGCTGAACATCTTAAACTCTCGCATAAAACAGTTGAAAATAATATAACCACAGCGTTGAAGCGGCTGCGCGTTTCGCTGAGTGAATTTATGACAATGCTGGTGGTGCTGGTCGGTTCAATGTAGGTCTTGGACGCCGTCACAAGGCGGTAATTCATCGCAATATCAATCACCTGGCAGGATGAACGCAAATTTGCTTTACGCGGTCTCTTCTACTCCCATTTAATCGATTGGTTTGAGCAGAAATAGCTGGCCATTTCTCTCTTCCAGCAGGAAGAACTTCATGCGTTCGTTCGGGCCCGTATTGGGTTGATGCAACACGAGCATGGGCTGGCCTGTAAAAGTACGGAAAATCATGGCGTGACCACCGTCAGCCTTAAACAGCGGCGCGGGTTGTTGCTGCCACGCACCGCCTATCTTGCCAGTGCGAGAGACGGCCAACCCTACAGCATATCCCTTGTCGCCAAAACTCGACCAGAGCATGAGCAGGGCCCCACTCTTAGTGTTGTATAAAAATGGTCCGTCCGTCACGTAACCGTTCCAGGCGTTGCCCGGACTTTTGATACGGTGTACCCACGGTGCCTGCGAAGCTGTGAATAACGTTGCAGGCTTACCTTCTGTGGCGGACAAATCTTTTTTCAGCTTTATCAATTCCACTGTTCCGTCTTTAATCTGCAGCCACTCATGGCAAAAGATCATGTAGGGCTGACCATCTTCTACATACAGTGTTCCGTCAAGGCTCATCCATTCCGGTGGGGTATGCGGCTTATTTTCAAACGGCCGGAATGGGCCCAAGGGCGAATCTGATACAACTATCTGTGTAGCCCTTCTATTGAGGGTGAATACAGAGGGCTGCTGCAAAGTATCAGAAGACGTAAACGTGGCAAACAGGTAATACCTGCCGTTCAAGTGGTGCACTTCCGGTGCCCATATCTCTTGTTGCGCCCAAAAATTTTCTGGGGTGGTGAATACGGTAAACGGACCCTGCCACTGTTTCAAATCTTTGCTGGTGAAGGCTTCCACGACATTTCCCCCTCCGGTAGAAGCGCGGTGGCCGGCTGAGGCGTACAAGTAGTAAGTCTTCGTGATTGTATCGGCATAAATAAATGGATCGCGTATGTGGATGGAACTGGTTTCCATTGCGTGCGCGGAAGTGGGCAGTTGTTGCGCATGCAGCGTGAAGGGAAACATGAAACACATTAGGAAGATGAACTTAGTCATTGATACTTGGTTATGGTTTTACATGCGGATGTAAAACTATAGAGAAGCCGTAAACCTATGCCCGTTTCAGGCAACTGTTTCTTTGTGACTGCGCTTTTCGTTTCTTCTTTCAAGAGTTGTTCAAGAGCCTTGGTGTCATTCGGCACTGTTGATAGTGATCGTCATTGCCGGTAATGATTTGCCTTTATATTGCTGGCTGCCAGCCTGACCGTCTCCGCAATTCGTTGACGTCTGGTTTCAGGTCGCTTTGCATTTAAAATCCACTCTAAAATTCCCCTCTTCGAAGAGCGCGGAAATCCTTCCCAGTTCTTCAGTGCCTCTTTGTCTTTGTTAAAAAGTGTCTTCAAGTCATCCGGCATCGCGATATTTTCAACTTCGTCCAGCGCCGTCCAGGTACCATTTTGTTTGGCCACTGTTACCATTTCAAGACCAGCATCGGTCATTAGTCCCTGCTCAATCAGGTTGGCGACTTTTGCCTTGTTGATTGCACTCCAGTTACTTTTTGGATTGCGTTTTGCAAAAAACTGGTAGTAGCTTTTATCGTCTCTTTTGTTCGGCTTGCTGTCAATCCAGCCAAAACATAACGCTTCATCAACCGCTTCGGGATAGTAAACGGAGGATACTTCGCTTTCTTTTTTGTAGATGATCAACCAAACAGACTTTGCCGATCGGTGATTTTTTTTCAACCAGCCACGCCAATCTTTTCTGGTCTTTGCGTGAAATGTCTTCACGCCGTCTTTCAGTTCCATGACCAATGCAGGTTTTTCCATCGCTAAAGTGCCTTTATCTTTGCATCGCCAAGAAATCCGAAGGGTTGAGGATAGGAATTCGCTCCACGGATTTTAAAACCAACAGGTCAAGATCGCGTGTCAGGAGCACATCAGCCCTACCGTCAACCGCGAGGTTCAGGAATTTATTGTCTGTTTCGTCCCGGCACCACGTTAGGTCGGAAGTTATTTCAATCAGTTCGCCCCGCTGTGCCAGCCATGTCAATATGTTTATTTTATCTTCCCTGGCAATGAACCGCGCGAGTTTTGGCCGGCCCAAAACGTCTTCGAGTTCAAGGATTGTTTCTAAGGCCAGCAAAGGCTTACCGTGGTTTATCACTTCGAGGAATGCTTTTCGTGAGGTGCCGTCTTTTTTCAGGGCAGCACTGATCACCACACCGGTATCGATCACCACTCTTTTCAACTATGAAAGCTCGTCCAGTAAGCGGTTGATTTCTTCCTGCGTGATGTCGCTGGCTGCCACGCGTTCATCCACCGCCGCAAAGAGTTGGTCCACTGCTGTTGGTTTCGCCTGTGCCAAGGCCACGGCCAGCATGGTCATATTGGCTTTGCGCGCAGCCGGCAGCGCTTCAAAGGCAGAAGCTACCGTATCGGGCAAATCGAGTATGACTGTTCTCATGTGTTTATAATTAATTGTTTTTAGTTGCCAAACGGAATGGTCAGAATTATCATCTCATAACATCAAATTTACAGTACACCAAGGCAATTACGAATTACGATTAAAAATTAATGGGACAACGAAGAAAGTTCTTTGACATACGGATTACCAATATACTAAAAACAGGGATCATTGATATTCTGGTCTTTGCGTGAAATGTCTTTACGCCGTCTTTCAGTTCCATGACCAATGCAGGTTTTTCCGTCCTAAAATGGTGCCACACGATCAGCTTTGGAAGTCGTAACCAAGATGGTTTTACACATCCGTGCCGTGTTCCACCACTCCCTTCAAACACACAGCCATCCTAAAAAGATAATGCTATAGCGCTTACTTTTTAACACTTTGATAATTTAAAAATACGCAGTCTTATTGCTTGGGTAAATAATCTTTATGAGATTTGAAAATCCCATTATCCTAGAAAAGGATGATCGCACATCATCGAGGAGTCCGTTTTTTTGTTCACAAAGGAGAGCGTGTCTCTTTTGAGAAGCTGTATCTGGAGCATTGGAAAATGCTGTGCAGTGTTGCCAATAAGTTAACGAACAACCAGGAAGCCACGAAAGATATTGTGCAGGAAGTTTTTTTATCGTTTCTGCAGCGATACCAGGAAAAAGACATCGAAAATGTATCGGCATATCTCCTGCAGGCACTGCGCTACAAGTGCTTTCAGTGGTTGCGAAACGACAAGATAGCTGACAGGCACCTGGCCAGAATGAATACGCTCCTTTCAGAAAATGTTACGGAAAATGATGTAGGAGTCAGGTTGCTGTATGACGAGATTGATAAAGTGGTTTCCGAAATGCCCGCCCGGCCCCGGGAAATATTCAAACTAAGCCGTTACGAAAATCTGCCTAATGATGAAATAGCCGTAAAACTCAACATCAGCCACCGAACCGTTGAAAATCATTTGACAAAGGCCCTTCAGATGTTGCGCATGTCGCTAAAAACCGTTGTACTTGTGGTACTTTGCGTGAAAACCTTTGCGCTCTTTGAGTGAATCCCTTTCACGCAAAGCCGCGAAGAAATCCCACGCAAAGACCGCGAAGACAGGCAAAGATTCGCAGAGAAACCACCCTTCACTTCACTATTGCATTACTTTTTAACTTCATAAACCACTCAGCGCCCTTTGCGTGAAATCCTTTGCGCCCTTTGCGTGAAATGAATGAAATCCCTTCCACGCAAAGCCGCTAAGAAATCCCACGCAAAG
>JANNPM010000153.1:0-2476 GCA_031400145.1 Chryseolinea sp.
GTGGTCGGACACCGGCCCTCTGCGCTATGTGGCCACTGAAAGCCTCCTGCAAGTCATGCAGATCAATCCAACGGTAGCATATCGCGTGAACGACAAGTTTTCTGTTGGAGTTGGGGCCGTGAACGCCAGGCTCAAGGCGGACCAACTCCAGCGGGAGTATAGCGGCCGCCTTGGGGGTGTGATGGCGACGTTCCACCCCTGGGGCATTCCGGGCGAAGCTCTAATACCACTTCCTTATCGCGTTCCGCATACTCGGTCCTCGTATTCTTTGACGTGTCCACAGCGTTGGGGAATGCTACACGCCTGGCCTCACGTTTGACCATGGCAAGATGTCTGTCGGGATCAAAATCGCGGGTGAGGATACGGGATCTTTCAACACGATCAAGCGCATCCGCTGCGATGTGCTTGAAGTTCGCCAGCAGGTCTTCGCGGGAAGCTTCGACCATCTTATAATTTTCTACCAACAATTTCAGTCTTTCTTCCATTTCAGCAAGAATTTCCTTCGCCCGTGAGTCTGACTCCTCGATCGTGTCTCTTGCTTTTAACTTCGCTTCCTGCAACAAGCGGTCCGCCTGGATCTGGGATTCGCGAAGATGCAGGTCAGCTGCAGTACGCGCTTGTCCTATAACATTGGCACCGGTGTCTTCGGCAGTTTTGAGCGTTTTATATAATGAATTCTCAACCTCACGAAGCTTGGTGACTTCGCGCTCTATGCCTTCAAGCTTTATTCGAAGCTCTTTGTTCTCATCGAGTATACGCTCCCATTCCTGTGATAGCGTCAGCAGAAAAGCATTGACCTCGTCCTTCTCATAACCTCTGAAATTTTTCTCAAAGGTCTTTTGCCGTATGTCTAATGGTGTAACCCTCATAGCAATTAATTTTCAAATTTGATGTTCCATACCGATATCGTGCGGTCGTCGCTCGCGCTCAGGACCTGGTTTTGAAATGAGCTCCACAATACCCGGTTCACTGAGGTGCCATGACCTGCGTGACGCGCGCGATCGATCACTTTCAACAGCATCACCTTCCCGGCCTGCCATATTTTTACCGATCTATCCATGCTACAAGTTACAAAATGTTTGCCATCCGGGCTAAAATCAAGGTGATTAATGGCATACAGGTGCGCCACAACCTCCTCCAAATGTGTATAGCCTGACGTGGCGTCCCATACATTAAGCCGCGCATCGCGCGATCCGCTATACAACAGATTTCCGTCAGGGGAATATTTAAGTGCAAAAACAGAATTCATGTGCGCCATCCATTCATGCTTTAATACCAGGGTGTCCAGATCAAACACGCGAATGTAATGATCGCTGTATCCGGCGGCTATTTCTCCACGCACCTCATTTACAGCTATAGCCCGCGTACTTTTCTCTGACAATCTTACCTGATTTTTCACGGTGAGATTGTTGTAGTCAACTTTAAACAGAATTCCCTCCCCTGTCGCCACAAATAAATACTGGCGATATGATTGTATATCAAAAATGGCAGCCGGCGTGAGCTTCAACGAACCGATCTCCTTCTTATTTCTCCAGTCAAGCAGATGAATGCCTTCGTAGTTATGCCCTGCGATCAGCATCTGGCTTTGAGGATGAAAATGAAGAGCATAAACTGAGTTGGGAAGTTTCGCTATCAACGTTCCATCTTCTGGATATCGTTGATCCCACAACACAATCATGCCGTCACCCGCCGCAGAGAAAAACATGTATTCCTCTGACGATGGTTGCAGCGCATAAACACTGTCCCGGTGTCCCGTCAGCGTATGTAGCTTTTGAACTTGTACTTTCACCACCAGACCATTAAGTTTCCGAAAGTTCCTACTTTCGGAAACTTAAACTGCATGCCATTAGAAAAAATAGTTTCAGATGCAGGGCGTGCCTGGGCATTATGGCGCATCAGCGAAGATGAAACTTCGCTCATAACGCAACTCGGCGGAATCGAGAATATAGCCCCGTCCATTTCCCATCCCAACAAACGCCTTGAATGGCTAGCGGGAAGGCTATTGGTCATGAATGTCTTCTCATCGATGTCACTAAAATTTCAGGGGCTTACAAAAGATCAGCATGGCAAGCCCTTTCCAATCGGGTATGATCATCACGTTTCTTTGAGTCATTCATTTCCTTACGTTGCGACGCTAATCGACAAGCAAGGCCCTGCAGGGATCGATCTTGAACAACCAAAAGAAAAGCTGTTTCGCGTCGCATCAAGAGTATTGCACCCGATGGAGCTTTCGGATGCCGGAAAGGATCTCCAAAAACACTGTATTTACTGGTGCGCGAAAGAAGCCCTTATCAAGATTCATGGGCAGAAAAATCTGACCCTGGCCGAAAATCTTCGGATCGACCCCTTCCATTTGGCTGAGGAAGGTGACGTTCGTGGCAGAATAATTGTATCTGACAGGGAAACGATCATACCTTTGCACTACTTCGTTTTTGCCAACTTTGTTATGGTCCTCAATGAAAGGATATCCCCCCTA
>JANNPM010000207.1:0-2081 GCA_031400145.1 Chryseolinea sp.
GATCGATCAGAAAGTTGCAGCCGCTGAGGCGGTGGAGGGCTTCGAACTTGATCTTTCGCGATTGATGATTTAGGCCGGCGTAGACCACCCGGTCACCAAATTTTCAGACTGAGAAGCTTTCACCACAACCACACGTGCGTGTAGCATTAGGGTTGATAAACTGAAAACCCTTTCCGTTCAAACCGTCAGAGAAATCAAGCGTAGTACCGAGGAGGTATAAGAGGCTCTTTTTGTCGACCAATATCTTTATACCCTTGTCTTCAAAGATCTGATCGGCAGCCTTTACCTCATCGTCAAAATTCAGGTCATACATCAGCCCCGAACATCCTCCGCCCTTTACCATCACCCTCACATTGTTGTAATCAACTTTGCCTTCTTCCTTGCGGAGTTCGATGATCTTCTCTTTTGCTTTGTCTGTTACCGTTATCATGATATTTTTCTTTTAAGAAATTGGATTGAGCACCACGCTGAAAACAGTTAAGGTGTTCATATCCCTGCCATAATATAATTTCTGAAGTGCATTCAGGATATTGCTTGCTTTAAAGTAAGAAGTATGCAACTCAGTGTCACCTTTTGCGACCCATTGAATGGTATAAGAATTTTCCTTTTCCTTATAGTTCTGCACGTAGGTGAGCATTTTGCGAAGTGCATCTACTTTGTCCGCGCCGCTCTCGTTATGAAACAAAAACGCCTGATTGTGGCGTGGATTTATTGTGATCAGGTCGAGCTTGACCTTCCCTTCCTGTACACTGTATTCAAAAACGAGATCTAATGTCCGCAATCCCAGGTAGTCTTTGATATCCTGCTGAATTCGCGCGGCCTCAACATGCATCTCGCTAAGTGTTTCGGTCATGTTTCTAAAGATTCAATGTTGAAACTTCCGATTCAGGCAAAAAGTTTCTTCTTTGATGTAAAGTTAACAAATATGAAAAAACTTGAGCATATAGGGATCGCTGTCCGCGACCTTACCCAGGCAAACGAAATTTTCGCACGTTTACTGGGGAAAGCACATTATAAGATCGAAGATGTCGATTCAGAAGGCGTTCGCACTTCCTTTTTCCAAATCGGCGATGTGAAAATAGAGCTTTTGGAGGCGAAGAGCCAGGACTCTCCGATCCAAAAATTTATTGACAGAAAGGGAGAGGGCCTGCACCATCTGGCCTTCGAGGTTGATGATCTCAGCAAAAGCTTAAAGGAGTGTCAGGAGAACGGATTTGTCGCTGTCAATGGAGTGCCAAAAAGGGGGGCAGACAATAAGATAATCTGTTTCCTACAACCGAAGCATACCGGCAGCGTCCTAATCGAGCTATGCGAAGAGATTAATGCCGTGGCGTCATCTGACTAGAACTCTTTCCTCCAAACTGTATTTCGTTGTAGTACTTCTGCTTTTTCCTGCCTTTAGCCGTCTTGTAATATGCCTTAGGGCCGCAGGCGCCTGCAGCAAATACCACTAAAAGCAATAAGCCGGTAATTTTTTTCATATTCTGCAATTGGACTGCATAGTTAATGAGAAAAGAACACGTAAAACATTCATATCCGTGCAGAACCTTACTTTTGCATGAAGGACCGGAGCATTGACGGCCGATTAAAGCAGTAAGAAAATATGAATGAGAACAGATCAGAAATTAGTCAATTAGGCGAATTCGGTCTTATTGAGCGCATCAATTCGCAATTTAGCCTCCGCAAAAAGACATCACAAACCGGCATCGGCGACGATGCTGCCGTAATAGATGTAGGAGAAGAGTATTTGCTGGTCTCTACAGATATGCTCGTGGAGGGGATACATTTTGACCTTTCGTATGTTCCCATTCAACACCTGGGCTACAAAGCTGTGGCCGTTAACGTATCGGATATCGCGGCAATGAATGGCGCGGCTGAACAGATCACAGTAAGCATCGCCATCAGTAACCGATTTTCCGTGGAGGCAATCGATGCACTGTATGCGGGAATTAAAACGGCCTGCGAAAGCTATAACGTAGATCTGGTTGGCGGGGACACCACATCATCCTCTTCCGGATTGATCATCTCTGTAACGGTGATAGGACGCGTAAAAAAGCATAAGGTAGTTTACAGAAGCGGTG
>JANNPM010000470.1:0-5008 GCA_031400145.1 Chryseolinea sp.
GTTTTTTAAGGCAATTGGGGACTCACGATAATCGAAAAATCACTGTTCACTTCGCAACCGGGACAAAGCTATTCTTGGGGGCATTACACACAGGGCAATGGTAGGTTCCTGGTAAATCCAGAAACGAGCTCCCCGGAGAAACACCTTAATAAGAATCACCATATGCCTCTTCGAAAATCGTATGGCATCGGGCGCACTGATAGCTCGTAATTAAAGGCTCTTTGGCCGGGACTTCAAAAACGTCTTCGTGATGAACGGGCCCTTCTGGATTCAGCTGCCGGAAATACAACTTGCTTAACTCTATAAGAAGCGCAGGGATTATTTCCTTTTGCACATGGCGTGCATAGCTGCTGTAAACAATATTGATCGGGTTGAAGTCCTTGGCGTAGTATATGGTATAAGCTTCCGGCTGCGCAGAATGATTGCTTTCGTCCTTTTCAATAACGATGCTGGTGAAAGGAAAAGCATCGCGGGATGTTTTAACTGCAAGGGTCAGGCCATGCGTACTAATGTCCTGCAGGTCAAGCTCACGAACTAAAAAGCGCTTCAACTCGAACGCTTCCTCATCAGCTACCGGCAAATGCCAATTTAATTCAAGGGAAGAGTGCCTCTCATTGATACCAAATTTGCCCATAAGCTTCTGCCATTTGATCCGATCACCTGCCTTAATCCCCTTTACAATAAAGGCCTTCCAGGGAATGATATTGATGTTGCTGATATTGGTTTGCCGGCACAGTTCACAGGCTTCGCTCATGAATTCGATGTCATACTGGTTGTTCCGCCAATAAAGTCCAAGCCAGTAGTGATTGTTTAGCATGGCATTTAATCCCTCATAGTAGGGAAATGTAGTCTCAGAATGTTTTAGCTTCTCAGTGATCGGTTTGTAATTGATACGGACATAATCATTTTTAATGATCATGTACATTTCTTCCGCAGTGAATGACAAGTAGCGCGTAAACAATGCTTCCAGTGCCTTAGAGATGCGCGGGATATCATGTCCCGAAATCAAGCGCGGCCATCGCTCAATGATGCTGTTCTTGCGGAAGTCACGGATATATAAGAACCAATAGTTTTCTTGCTGAGAAGCAACGAAGTTTAACTCCCCTGTGAAAAGAGGGACCAGGTTCTGAAGCGGGTCAACGATGTTAATTTTGATCTTGGGTATATAATCAAAACTATCGGTTATAACATTATAGGTATCTTCTTTCACCCAATGCGTGGTCTCGACCACGTTCACCGCAGCATACGAACTTACAATATTTTGATAAATGGATTGATCGCTGCCGAGCTCGTAGTTAATATGGATGGACTGAAATGCGCTTTCCAATTGCGGTTTACCGGCATCGCGCAGCGGAAAGAGTATATCTTGTCTTGAACCAAATAATACGTACTTGTTACCAATGCTTTTCGAAAGGTTCAAAATCTTTAACAAGCCTGCAGGTGATATGAACCCACCCTTTACAAAAGCTCTTATAAGACCGCTCTTTTTCTTTACGCTCATTTCACCTGTCCACGTGCTGGATTCATAGTTATTAAATTTTCAATTAGTAAACGATGAATTTCTGGTTTACAGCTTCCGCATCCCAATCCGCCGCCAGAACGCTGGCACAATTCATTCAGTGTGGTGCAACCTGCGTCGATGAGTTTTTTAAAGTTGCCTTCTCCTACCTGGTTGCAGGCGCAAATCAATTTACCGAACACGGGTTCTGCTTTATTCCCCGAACGAAGCAGTTGCATTCGTCTTTCTGATAACTCAGTTTTATTTTCGATAAGCGATTTAAATTCTGCGAATTCACTTTTATCTCCAATTAGAACGGCGCCCACGAGGCGGTCATCCTTGATGATGCACTTCTTGTAATATCGCTTTGATTTATCTATAAACAGTATTTCATCATACCCTTCATCATCTACGGGCACCTGGGACAGGCCGATCGAGCAGAGATCCAGACCGGATAGTTTCAGAATGTTCATCGGTACCGCTCCATCATACAAGCTCTGCAGATCGCCATGGATATAGTGCGCCAGTATATCAGCCTGCTTTTCGGCGGCGGAGGTTATGCCCAGCATCTTTCCGTCGTGCTCCGCTATTTCACCAATGGCGAAAATGTCAGGATCGCTGGTTTGCATGTAGTCGTTGACCTGGAGACCGCGTGCGCATTCCAACCCGGACTCCTGGGCAAATTCAATGTTGGGACGGGTACCAACGGCATAGATGATAGCGTCCACTTCAAGCACTCTGCCGCTGCGAAGCTGGGCTTGAAGTTTTCCACCTTTATGAGCAGGCGTTACTGAAAACATCTGATCGTTCATGTAAACGGTAATATTACGTTCCTCGACAAAGTCTAAAAGCAATTCTCCACCGAGATTATCTATCTGTCGTTCCATTAACCGGCTACCGAGCTGTAGGATGGAAACGTTCATTTCTATGTCATTCAACGAGGCAGCAAGTTCCAATCCCAAAAGACCTCCGCCGACAATTAGAACCTGACCCCTTGCTATTAGGTATGCTTTGAGCGTGTCCGCATCGTGGCGTGTTCGCATGGTAAATATGCCAGGAAGATTAACAGGTGCATCTGCGGGAATGTAAGCGCGTGTTCCTGTAGCAAGGATAACCTTATCGTAACTGTGGCGCTTTCCAAATTTATCAGTTACAAACTTTTCTTCACGATTAATGGCTTTGATCTCATTCCCCAATTCGAGGTCCACGTTCATGGCCTCAAACTCGTCAGGAAGAAATTTCTCGAGTTGCTTCCACGTTAAAGAGTCATTAACATATTCAGGAAGGAGCACACGGTTATAGAATGGATATTTTTCTTTGGAGAAAACCCGAATTTCATCGGAAGTGTTTAAGGCGCGATACGTGCTCAGGAAACGGAACGATGCGGCACCCGCCCCGACGATGATAATTTTCTCGACTGGCTTGACGAATAACGCCACCTGTACTGCGGAAAACTTAAAGTCCGGTTCTTGGGAAACCGGGTCCACGAAACTACTCGTGAGATTATTTGCGCGCGCGTCATTGCGCGACAAAATCTTCCCCCAGTGCATGGGAAGAAATACGACGCCTGTTTTTATTTCGTCGGTGACCCTGGCAGAAACCCGGACGGAACCTCTTTTATTCGAAATGACCACGACGTCCCCTTCTTTTATATTTCGGATCAAAGCATCCAGCGGATGTATTTCAAGAAATGGTTTATTTATATGCTGACGAAGTTTATTCACTTTCCCGGTCTTGGTCATCGTGTGCCATTGGTCACGGATCCGCCCGGTGGTGAGGATCAACGGGAGATCATTGGATAGAGGCTCAGAAGTATTTTCGGGGTGGGCTAGAGGAAAAAGTTTTGCTTTTCCAGAGTTGGTAAAAAACTTATTGTCAGTAAATAATCTGGCGGTGCCTTGATGCATCACATCAGGCACTGGCCATTGAAACGTACCTTCCTTCAGCAGACGCGCATATGAAAGTCCGCTAACATCGATGTTGGTACCTTTGGTCAGCTGGCAATGTTCATCATAAACTTTTCCCGGTGAATTGTATTCAAAACCTTTGAATCCCATCTTTCTCGCAAAGGCACATAAAATTTCGTAGTCAGGCATTGCTTCGCCGGGTGGCTCAATGACCTTTTGCAGATGACTTACCCTGCGCTCTGAATTCGTCATCGTTCCTTCCTTCTCCAGGTAGCCCGCGGCGGGTAGGATCAAATCTGCATATTGAACAGTGTCAGATTTGCGTGAGATCTCCTGCACGACAACAAAGCGCGCCTTTTTCATAGCGGCCTCGACCCGGTTCGCATCCGGCATGCTCACCAGGGGGTTAGTACAGACGATCCATATGGCTTTTAAAGCGCCGCGCTCCAGGGCTTCGATCATTTGCGTTGCCGTGAGTCCTGGCTTTGGAGATATGCAATCAACACCCCAAAATTCTGCTACTTCTTTACGGTGCTGATCATTCGCTATGCTTCGGTGAGCCGCCAGCATGGTGGCGAGTCCTCCTACTTCGCGTCCACCCATAGCGTTAGGCTGGCCAGTCAAAGAAAAGGGACCTGAGCCTGGTTTTCCAATATGTCCGGTAATCAGATTCAGACTGATAAGTGCAAAATTTTTGTTAACGCCAATAGCGCTTTGGTTAAGGCCCATGGCCCAGAGTGTAAGAAATCCTTTCGAAGCGGCAATGTAAGAAGCCGCTAATCGAATATCGTCGGCGGACACATCACACTTTGTTGCCGCTTCTTCCAAAGAGATTAGGAAAACGGCGTCCCGATAACTTTCAAATTGTTCAGTATGCTGGGTGATGAAATGGTGGTCTACGTTGCCATTTTCAATCAAAGCCCGGGCAATGGCGTTGTACAAAAAGATGTCTGTGCCAGGCAATATCTGTAAATGCAGGTCGGCTAATGCGCAGCTTTGCGTCCTTCTCGGATCCACGATGATGATCTTTACATCGGGGTTGCTTTGCTTTATAGCTTCTATGCGCCTGAATAAAATGGGATGGCACCATGCAGGGTTAGCGCCCGCAACGAGGAAGCAGTCGGCGAGTTCTATATCTTCATAAGAGACGGGAACAGCATCTTCTCCAAGCATGTTGGTGTAACCGGCCACGGCGCTGCTCATGCACAGTCGTGAGTTCGTGTCAATGTTGTTTGTTCCTAAAAATCCCTTAACCAGTTTATTGGCTACATAATATTCTTCAGTAAGACATTGCCCGGAAACATAAAAGGCGACGGAATCCGGGCCGTGTGCTTTAATGATAGAACCAAATACCGCTGCCGCACGGGTAATTGCCGTATCCCAGGTGACGCGTTCATGTGGATGGTTTCTGCTCCATCGCATTTCAGGATAAAGAAGGCGATCACTAATATCCTGGACGGTATAGTTGAGATTCAGTCCCTTCGAGCATAGCATGCCGCGATTAACGGGATGGTCACGGTCCCCTTCTATAATGAGATTATCTTTTTTGTCCTGTTTAACAATGATGCCACATCCGACTCCGCAGTAGGAACACGTTGTTTTA
>JANNPM010000228.1:0-12134 GCA_031400145.1 Chryseolinea sp.
CTGATAGCGGTTCTGCTCTGTATGTCCAGTTGACGTACCTAGTTGCCTGGCAGTGGGCAATGCCGGAACCGAGAACAAATAAAAACATCCAATGGTGCATTCGTAAACCAGGAGTCATAGCCGTTGTGAACTAATTTATTGTTGAATCGCCTATTGGTCGAGCAACCTGGGGAAAACTCCCGGTCATTTTATAGTTTTTTTACGCTACATATTTTTTAAGTAAGGCGAAATGCTTAGTCAGTTTGGTCGCGGGTTACGCTTTTGCCTTTCAAACTAACCGGCGGCAAGCGAATCATGATGGCCAATCACCAGCTCAGTTTATGCGACTATATATGTGCTGATCTTCTCTTGAAGTTCAGTGATCCTGGAATCTTTCTTTGACAACTCTTCTTTGAAATAGGAGATCACCTCCTGAACCGATGAATTGGTGTTAATTTGATCGTTTTCAATAAATGCTATAACGTTATTGATAAATGCTCCTCTATCAAATTTTTTGATAAAATCAGCAGTTACATCCATGGCTTGGGCGGCTTTTTCAACGGTCTCATCAGCTAATTTTTTCTTCTTCTCCATCTTGGAAACATTCTGCTGTGCAATGCCAATCTTCTTCGCTAACGTATCCTGCTTCATACCCCTTAGCTGACGTATGGTTCGGATGTTTTCCCCTAAATGAGATGTCCGCTTTGCCATTCTCCAAAGATATCAATCGAAAGTGTAAAAAACACTACAAATCGGGGAATGAAGGGTTTATTTTACACCCTTGTACTTTAAAAACATCAACGGATTTATGTCTTTCTTCGTTCTCTGACGGATAGAGTTGTCTTCTGTCGCCATTACGCCAGCATGAGAAACTGAACGTAATGCGAGATCATGAGACAAGCCTTAGCAATATTTACAGCGTCAGGCCCGGCGTCTCTCTTATTTAATTGCACTAGCATTTCATCATGCTTCTGTAATGATAAGAAGAGACCAGCGCCTTGTTTTTCTGTTCCCCTTAACAAGCAGCTGGTCAACGTGCTTGTCCATTCATTAATGTTTTCTGTGATGTCCATCCATTTCATACCTGGTAATGCTTGCCAGCGTGTGAAAGTAATTCCCTGCAGCATTTCATTTGTTTTATGAAAGCTGCTGCAGGCTATAGTGATGAAGAACTGATCGCCCTGCTCAACCAGGGCGACAAGAAGGCTTTTGAGATAATTTACAATAGATATGCCCCGGATTTGTATCGATACGCCAGAAACCTAATCATAACAAAAGAAGATTGTGAAGAGATTCTTCAAGTAGTTTTTGAACATCTCTGGACTACGCATAAAGCCCTCCAGGTTACTGCTCTTCGAGCATATTTGTATAAAAGCGTCAGGTATAAGATAATTGACTACTATAGGCAAAATACAGTTCGGAGAAAATACAATGAACACTTTCTTCTATTTGAAATTTTCTACGATAGCATTGCCGATCCTGAAGGGGAACAGGAAACAGATAATCTGCAACGGGCGATTGAGGATGAAATCAAGAAAATGCCGGGACGAGTCCAGATGGCAATTAACTTACGCCTCACCGAGAACCTGTCCAACACGGAGATCGCTGCGCGCATGAACGTCTCTAATAAGACTATAGAGAACTACATGCACCTTGTCTATAGTCAATTTCGGGAATCTTATAGGCCCTCCACGAAAGCAAACCCATAAGCGGTTTTGATAGTTGCCATGCGCATTTAGCCTGGGACTTACTTTCCTAAATTGTATTCCGCAAAGGAATCAACCCTGCTAAAATGATGCATTAAACGATTGCGGAAAATAAGTTCAAAAACTACCGGGAGTTTTAGCAGCCTTTACGACTGATGCATAAAGTATAAAGCGGGTTTTGAGTAACTTAGTTATCAAACATCCGCCTAACCGTATTACATCATGGAAGAATCCAAGTTCGACCGTCTGCTACACCGGTATCTGCATAATCAGCTTTCGGCTCAGGAGAAGGTAAAGTTTACTGCATGGCTCGATGTACTACACCGGGAGAACAGCACTGACCTGGAACTGTCCCAGGAAGACCAGGAAAGGCTGTTTAAGAAAATCACTAGCAATGTCGACAGCGTCGATGACGTAATTGCATTATATCCCAAACGCGCCGCCATCGGCCGCGTTCTTTCCAACCAATGGCTGCAAATTGCCGCCTCAGTTGCGATTATTCTTTCCGTGTCTCTCGCAGTTTGGAGCGCGGTAACTGATACCAGCCCGCTTCAAATCCTGGCATCCGATTTAAAAGAGAAGACCATCCTAAATGATGGGACAATTGTATGGCTTCAAAAAGGCAGCAAGTTTATCTATTTCGAAAAAGACGGGGAGAGACATGCGAGGCTTACCGGGGAAGCCTTGTTCGAAGTCGCGAAAATGCCAAGCCGCCCATTTACCATTGCATGCGGCAACATCAGAGTAAGAGTATTGGGAACAAGCTTCGGGGTGAAAACAGGACAAAAGCGAATTGAACTCAATGTGCTAACCGGTAAAGTGAATCTCACATCAACACGGGATAACGTAGGTGTAGATGTCGCCTCAAATGAAAAAGTATTCTATTCATCGAATGGTGAAATCGAACGCGCTTCCTTAACCGGGTCTGAAGTTTTAGCCATCACGGAGAACACAGAATACAACATGAATTTCCGGAGTGCTTCAATGGAAAAAGTACTCGAAAGCATCGCCAAGAAGTTCGATGTCACTATTAACGTTAAAAACAAAAATCTGAACAAATGCCATCTCTCAGCAGACTTTACGGACAATTCATTAGAAAATACGCTAACAATACTGACCGACCTGCTTGATGTCACTTATACAATCCAAGGTAACCACGTTGAGTTGTCCGGCATAGGTTGTTAACTGCAGTACCTATAACCTAAACTAACCGCTATGAAACATCCAGATCAGTTCCATCCGATCGACACCACCTAAAAAAAGACAGGAGTGCGGTAAACACTCCTGCCATGTGATTCCCTCTGTTTAATTGTCCAGCCCTTGCAGGGGATGGTACGAGAGGGAGGCTTTGCTTTTATAAATCAGTTACAAAAAACAAAACACTAACAATCTATGAAAAAATGTTATACGAAACTCTGGAAAGTTATGAAATTATGTGCAGCACAGGCGATAGTGGCGATGGTCGTATGCGGGGTATCTGCAGCGCGTGACAATTATGCTCAGCTACTGGATAAGAAGGTTTCAATCAGTTTGAAACAAGTGTCTCTCGAAACAGCCCTTCACCAGCTTCAGGATGCGACCGATGTGAAGATATTCTTCAGCGTTGAACAGATCGCGCTGGGAGAACCTGAGTCGATTACTATTGAAGCAAAAGATAAATCCCTCCGCGATGTCCTGAATGAGCTTCTTACACCTTACAATATCAAATACAAAGTCGATGAAAGGAGTGCTACAATTATCATCCTGAAAAAGGACCCAGATCAATCGACATCTGTCGAGCCAGAAGTGGCCGCACAGCAATCTGGTTCAAGATCAATTCGCCCAAGCAAGCTTGCAACCATCACCGGCAAAGTGACAGATGCAGCCACCCAGCAACCAATGGCCGGGGTAAACATTGTAGTAAAAGGCACAATCAACGGAACCACAACGGATTTAAATGGCAACTACACTATTGCCGCGGATGACAAGGACATACTCGTTTTCTCTTTCATCGGGTACGCCTCTTTTGAAACACAGGTCAATGAACGCCGCGTAGTTGATGTAACTTTAGCCGAGGACATAAAAAGCCTTACTGAGGTTGTTGTCAACGCCGGATATTACCAGGTTAAAGAGAAAGAACAGACGGGTAACATTGGAAGAATAAGTTCAGAAGAGATAAGCAGGCAGCCTGTAAACAATCCGCTGCAGGCGATGATTGGCAGGATACCTGGCGTTTACATCCAACAGAACTCCGGCGTACCAGGTGGTAGTTTCACCATTCAGATCAGAGGTCGTAATAGCATAAGGTCCGATGGCAACAATCCCTTGTACATTGTCGATGGAGTACCATTCACCTCTACATCACTCGGCTCGCAATTCAGCGGCCTGATAACCGGTCGGGGCAACCCCCTCAGCAACTTAAATCCATCGGACATCGAAAGCATCGAGGTATTAAAAGATGCCGACGCAACCGCTATCTACGGCTCGCGTGGTTCCAATGGTGTTGTGTTGATCACCACCAAAAAGGGGAAAACGGGAAAGTCGGCGGTGGATGTTAATTTCTATCAAGGCGTGGGAGAGGTTTCCCAGAAAATGAACCTGTTGAATAGCCAGCAATACCTCGAAATGCGCAGGGAGGCGCTTAGTAATGACGAAGGTAGTGCGGGATCTGTAAATCCAGACTACGATTTACTGCTCTGGGACACTACGCGCAACACGGACTGGCAAAACAAGCTGATCGGAGGAATAGCCCACCTGACCAGTGCGCAGGCCTCACTTTCCGGCGGAAGCGCTATGACACGTTTCCTTCTCGGTGGCGGATACTACCGGGAAACAACCGTTTTTCCAGGTGATTTCGCGGATAAGAAATACTCTGCCCGGTTTAACATCAGCCACACCTCAGAGAATGGCAAACTGACGGCCTCATTCTCAGGAAGTTTCCTCAGGGATGACAACAATCTACCTTCCAGCGATCTTACGTCAACAGCTTTGCAGCTTCCGCCCGTGGCGCCCGCGATTTATGATTCACAGGGCAACCTCAATTGGGAGGACAATTCCTGGGACAACCCTTACGCCGGCCTCCGGCAAAAATTTCAGTCGAAAACGGGAACGCTGATCGCCAATTCTATTTTCTCCTATGAGATCTTCAAAGGCCTGCAAGTGAAAGCAAACCTGGGGTACACTGACATCAATTTGGAAGAAACCACAGGAACGCCGATTAGCTCCCTCAATCCGGCAGATGGTATTACGACCGGATCGTCTTCTCTGTCAACCAGTATGCTGCAAACTTGGATCGCGGAGCCACAAATAGCCTATGAGGTGAAGCTGGGTAACGGAAAACTAACTGCCCTGGCAGGCGCGACCTTTCAGCAAAGCATCACCGACGAAAAAGTACTTTACGCAACCGGCTATACCAGTGATGCGGTCCTGGGCAATCTCCAAGCGGCATCTAACGTAGCTGTGCAATCTGTTTCCGACATCATTTATCGTTACAATGCTTTCTTCGGAAGAATCAACTACGATTGGCAAGGAAAATACTTTCTGAATTTGACGGGCAGACGAGACGGTTCCAGCCGGTTTGGTCCGGGAAAACAGTTTGCAAACTTTGGAGCGGTAGGCGCTGCCTGGATTTTCACAAATGAAGAGGCCTTCGGAGAAACGCTGCAGGTCATTAGTTTCGGAAAGTTACGCGCCAGCTATGGAAGCACAGGAAGTGATCAAATTGGCGATTATGGATATTATGATCTGTGGACGTCCTCGCCAAACACGTATGGCGGGCAGAAGGGGGTATACCCGACCAATCTTTACAATTCTGACTATGCCTGGGAGGTCAACCGAAAGCTGGAAATCGGAGTGGATCTTGGCTTTTTTAAAAACCATATATTCTTCAACGCGAGCTATTACACGAATCGCTCCTCCAATCAGCTTGTCGGCTACGCGCTTCCAACAATGACGGGCTTTTCATCCATCCAGGCAAACTTGCCTGCGAAAGTGAGCAACTCAGGACTTGAATTAGTGATGGAGTCAGTCAACATCAAGACTGCCCGACTTTCCTGGACGACATCATTAAACATCACGATTCCGAGAAATGAACTCCTTTCGTATCCAGGCATCGAGAACTCGCCTTATCAATACCAATATGAAATAGGTAAGTCACTCAATGTCTTCAAGGGATACCATCAGCTGGGCGTAGACCCTCAAACGGGGCTTTATACATTTCAGGACGTCGATAACAATGGAAGTGGAACAGATTACCCCGCCGACCTTCAGGCCCGTAAAACTGTTACGCAAGACTACTATGGCGGCCTGCAGAACACCCTTTCCTATCGTGGCTTTGAGGTCGATCTCTATTTTCAGTTCGTCAAACAGACTGGCAGAAATTATTTAACTGGCTTCTCAAATGTACCGGGAAGCATGTCCAACCAGCCCGAATGGGTGTTGGATCGCTGGCAAAAGCCTGGCGATATGACGAGCATCCAAAAGTATACCCAAGACTACTCCGATGCCTATGCCGCCTACAGCACCAGCTCCTCCTACGGCGACAATACCATTACAGATGCGTCATTTATCCGTCTTAAGAGCGCAAGCATATCTTACACATTAGCCGGGCCGATCAATCGTACACTCTCGCTTCAGCGAAGCAAGGTTTACGTGCAATGCCAAAATGTGCTGACCGTAACCAATTACTTAGGATTGGATCCTGAAAACCAGAACTTTTCATCCATTCCCCCCTTGAGAGTAATCACCGCCGGAATTCAAATAACCTTTTAGAATATGAAACCCACCTCAAAAATTCATAAAATAAAGACCATGCCTATGGGCTGGCTAATCGCTATACTTCCCTTGTTCCTGTATTCATGTGAACAGTTTTTGGAGATTGATCCGCCCGCCACTGCATTGACCAGTAACACTGTTTTCAGTGACGATGCCACGGCTAACGCCGCACTGTTGGGTATATATGAGAATATGGCGCATGAAGGCAACGGCTTTACCAGTGGCATTGCCAGTATCACCCTGCTCACGGGCCTGTCCTCAGACGAGTTCCTGAATTACTCCACGAATGCCAACCAGGCCCAGTTTTTTAACAATGAACTACAGCCGACAAATAGTCTCCTGCAAGTTCTATGGACCGACCTGTTTAACCACATCTATACTACGAATGCTATTCTGGAAGGCCTTGAAAAGGGCGAGGGCATAACGCCGTCTGTGAAGTCTCAATTGATCAGTGAGGCCAAATTTGTCAGAGCATTTTGCTATTTCTATTTGGTAAACACTTTTGGCCAGGTACCCCTTCTCACCGCTACGGACTACACCATTAACAGCCTGGCACCACGATCGTCAGAAGAAAATGTTTACGAGCAAATCATAGCGGATTTAAAGGACGCTGAAGCGGGACTACCAAGCAGCTACGAGACAACTGAGCAGATTCGCCCCAGCCAGCTGGCGGCAACGGCTATGCTTGCCAGAACGTATTTGTTTACCGGTGACTGGACCAGCGCCGAAACCGCGGCAACAAAGGTTATCACAAGCCCATTCTACAAGATTGAGTCAGATATCACGAAGGTATTCCTAAAAGAAAGCACGGAAGCTATTTGGCAGATCCAGCCAGTCCTTTCACAATTGGGGGTATTTGATGCTTACTATTTAATTATTACCTCCACACCCAGAAGAGCCGCGCTGTCGCATGCGTTGATCGGTGAATTTGAGGAAGGTGACTTGCGAAAAGAAAACTGGGTCGGATCACGTACGGTCAATACGGAAACTTATTACTACCCGTTCAAATATAAGCAAAGCTATACAGCTTCACCCACTACGCCCCCCGATGAGTACCTCATCGGGCTCCGTTTAGCAGAGCAGTTTTTGATTCGCGCGGAAGCTCGGGCTCAACTGGGCGACATTGCGGGCGCACAAGAAGATCTGAACATAATAAGATCTCGCGCGGACCTTCCCAACACCACCGCTTCAGATTCCGAATCCTTATTGTCATCGATCGAGCAGGAAAATAGAACGGAGTTCTTTGCCGAATGGGGACACCGCTGGTTGGACCTCAAACGCACTAACCGCATTGATGCAACTCTCCAGCCTCAAAAGCCGGCCTCCTGGCAGCCTTATGATGCTATCTATCCAGTCCCTCAAAACGAAATAAAGTTGAACACCAATTTACTCCCGCAAAACGATGGCTACTGAGGCAAAAAAAACAAACATCATCTTTTCAGCCATGCTTCAGAAATTGAAGCGAATGAAAAAGGGCACTATGATGCTAACTTTTTTCGCGCTGGGAATCTTATGCGGCGAGGGCCAGGACCTCGGAAATAGACGGCTTCATTTCTCCATCCATACAGCTGGCAGCGCCGTTCTGCAGGACAAACTGGACGTCTATTTTTGGCGGGATTTTATCTATCAATCAAGATTCGATGAAGCAAATGTCCTTCAGGTGTCGCCCAATGCGGATAACACGTATTCCTTCAGCCTTCCTCCGATAACCACCCTTGGCAGAATTGTTGTTTCTAGCAGTACCCTGGGCGAGGTGATAAGCTATGGGATTGTAGAACCTGGCGACAGCATCATTGCAGCAGCGGCCCCTGACGAAGCAGGTGATATCCGCACGGTCTTCTCCGGCAGAGGCAGTAAAAAGTACAATTTTTGTACGCAGATTGGACTGCAGCTCGGCGCAATGATGCAGAGCATTAACGGTTGGACAAGGGCAGAAGAAAACCTCGGGCCCCCGCTCAGAATGTTCGCCGTTAAAGATTCATTACTGTCACTCTACGGGCATCAGCTTGCTCTTGATCGCGAAATTAACCCGGCGGTAAAAGCTGTCATAGCCAGGGATATCTATGGAGTTCTCCATTTAAGGCTGGTATCCTATCTGGCCTACCATTATTCCAGGGCAACCGGCACGCCAAAGAGCGATCTTGGCGCACTGCTCGATAAGGCACTCACATCAGGGGATATGACTCCGGCGGATACCAGTGCGTTATCGAAGAGCTGCATCGAATTTCTTGTCGAACGCGCTAAGCTAAAATTGACGAAACAAAAGGACCCGGATTTTACGACGGACGATTTGTACACCACAAGAATAATTACTTTTAAAAATCTGTATGACGAACTTAAAACTCACTTCAACGGCGCCCTGCGAGAGCAGTTACTGGCCTATTGCATCACTGATTTCTGGACCATTGACGTATTCTTTGGAGGAACTGATGCTGAGCAATACACCGATTGCATGAGAGATGCTGCAGGGTTGTTCCGCGACCCATTCCGAAAAAGCGTTATTGAAAAACAATTGATGACGTTGGGGAAAGGCGCTGCGGCTTTCGACTTTGCGCTCCCGGACTCTACGGGCAGAATGTTTCGTCTTGCGGATTTTCGTAACAAAATAGTGCTCGTTGACATGTGGTCTAATCCCTGTAGGGGATGTAAGGAATTTGGAAGAGAGTTTGACAGAGTGATATATCCACACATCAAAAATAATCCCGATTTCGCGGTGCTTAGTATAAATCTGAACAGTGATCGGGCCAAGTGGCTCCAGGGGGTGAAAACATACAGCCGTCCGGACTATATAAATTTGGGCGTTGGGGATCTTGGCTTTGACCATCCTATGGTAAAACACTATAGCATTACCGGAGTTCCAAAGCTTCTGCTCATTGATAGAGACGGGAAAATTCTTTCTGCGACGGTTCCCTTTTTCAACAGGTATCAGGATCTGCTGGAACTGCTTCAGGAAGCTTTGCACCAATGAGAGCAATTATTGGGGGCTATGGAGGAGCGCGTATTCGGGCAAGGCGTAAACAGCAAGTATTTGGCCGTGCACAACTATTAATTTATGGTTGGCAGCCTTAAAGTCGTCAATGCTTGTTTCAGCCAGAAATGGAAGATAAAAGCTAAACTGATACTTATTGTCGGCGAGTGAGTATACATCGACAACGGAGTTGCCTTTGAACTCAAAGTCGGTTTCGTTGTCGGCCTTTATTCCGGAATGGATGTAGAGAAAGTTTTCATCCGTACAACTATGTTTATTTACAACGGTAGGTTGGTTTAATAGAACCATTTGGCTTTCTGAACGAATGAAACCAACGTCAACATCAGCACGCCCTACAGTATCAATTGTGTGGCCGACATGTTTCACCCGCATTTCCGAGTCGAGCTGAACAAATTGATTGCGGTAGTAGTAAACGTAGATTACCTCACCCCGCGCAGGATTGTAGAGTAGCATTCCGTCCGTGCAAAAGAAGCCGTCTGATTGCTTCTCCAACATGTACCGAGGGACAGTGTCGTTTTCGACTCCTTCACGTGCACTCAGCAAAATATTCTGCTTCAGGGACTCATTATAGGCTCTCAAACAAAACGTGTTTGAGGTTAAAGGCACCAGGTCACTGAAGTATAGATCGAATTGCTTTTTACTGTAACTCAACGACGGAAATGTTCCTTTCAAGATAGAAGGTGTAATGCCTTCTGTGATGAGGATATTGGGAAAATCAATCCGCACTTGAAGTAGTTTCCAGGCAATTCTTGCTGTGTCCGGAATATTCAGTTGCACATGCTTTGTTCTGAGACGATAATCTGCAATGATCAACTGATTCGGATCGGTCGAGTTGGCAAGATATATGTTTGACGAGTCTGCACCTGCCAGGTAATAAGAGTTGAATCTCAGGTCAACGGTAGCTTGAAGCGACAGTATTTTTTCTTTCGGAAATATACGTTTGAAGTTTCCGAGCCGCTTATTCTTACTGGACGCCGAAACCAAAGTCAGCGCTGCGACTATGCCAATCCCAAGAAGGAGGCTTACTAGTACAACAAGCCAGGGTTTCATGTGTCAATAATTGCTTTTAGTTGTCACATGGAATGGCCAGACCAAAGTATCATCCCTTTGGGTGAACGGGTTGCATGGCCCTTTCATATCAAAAAAATACTATCAAAGGAATGAACCGACAGAATAAATATTCCGTCGGTTCTCCTTGAAATTTACTTCCTGTGTGCTGGAACCCTATTTTGATTATTCTGGCAATCCGCCAAATTCAAATAGGCGGCAGCGCTAGACGAACAACTGATACCAGAACCTGAGGTACATGTGTCCGAGATTTGACACATGCCGGAACCTTTCGTAAATACGCTTGCCAGAGAAACCTCTGTCTTTGTGGCAAACGCACCAACAATAGCGATTAACATCGCACAAACACTCAAAATAATTCTTACGGCTTTCATAAAATACTGAATTACGTTTAACATTATCGACTTACTCTCTTCTACAGGTTTTCAGTCTTTCCCCTGCCACGCTTAAGCCTGGACTGCGACCATCAATGAGCACAGATTTACTGGCCAGTAAATGTTTTTCTACGCTGTTGCATAGTTCATATATATTTTCCGTCTATTTCGGAAAAAGTGGAAATGGGGTGTTACCAGTTTTCAATTGGCGCAACAGAAAATGAAGTATACCACTGTTTCCGATCATAAAGTCCGCCGTAGGGTTGCTGTTGTCTTCCACAATCCAATACCTTCTGCCTTCCAAAAAGCGAGAGGTATGAAGTAGTTGCTGAGAAATCGCGTTCGCCCTAATGAGCCACTCGTCGCCTCCAAATGCAACGTGCGCCTCCAGATAAACCTCGCCGAGCCCCGCGATACCCTCTGCCAGACTTAGCCTGCCGCTAACATACATCCGCGGAAAAGTCCATAATACCTCTTCGGCCAGCGTTTTATAATCGGCCTGACCCAAGGCTTCGTATGCTTTTATAAAGCACAAGGCTATTCCGGATATTCCCTCCATAAGCCAGATATCAATTGTGCTCTTCTTGTTATCGCGATACCAGAACACGTTGTCCTTTTTCCGTTTTACTGTCCTCTTCAGCCAAGTGAGGCCTTTGATCAGCGACGTTCTCACACATTCATCATGAAACTGACTGTAGTGGGCGATCATGAAACACAGAATTCCTGCGACCCCATAGCCATACCCGGAGACCTTAAGCGGCTTTTGATTTCCACTGGATGAAAGCCATGAACCATCGGATTGTTGTTGCTGAAGCAACGTATCGACAACAGTTTGCATTTCTTCTTTAGCAAAAGCATGCGAAAGGAAAGGAAGGCAGCATAGCAGCGCCATCCCCTTACCGGCTGCGCCGTTTGCCAGGTTATAGCCCTCGGTACTGGCGCCCAGACACTTTTGAATACATTCAATAATTTCTGCATCAGCTGCGATCAATCCTGCATCAATTGCCGACGCCAGTGCGATAGCAATTCCATACGATCCGGAGAAAAGTCCCGGTTCAACGGGCTGGCTAGTGTTCCTACAAGTGTCAAACAGATTGCGACAGGCCGCATCGATAATTTGGGGTGAGGTGGTTAAAGAAACCTCCGCCATCTTGCACCTGCTTATTACATATAACACGCCACTGATGCCTTCTCGCAAGCCGACATAATGAGACGTTCCCATTGGTCTGTTTACAATCTCCTGATGTTTCTGAACGGTGTTTGAAT
>JANNPM010000243.1:0-5969 GCA_031400145.1 Chryseolinea sp.
AGACGGTTATCGATCTCAAGAGATTTTTCACCGATCCGAAGGAGCAGGTGGGTGAGTTGAAGATAACGTTTCAGAAGTTTTACCGTGTCACAGGTAGCAGCACACAACATAAAGGCGTAACGCCTGATATCAACCTTCCGACAGCCCTTAATGCTGAACAGTTTGGGGAAAGCTCAAACCATAGTGCGTTGCCGTGGGATGAGATTAAGGGAACCTTGTATCAAAAGACACCCATGGTGAATGATCGTACATTGGTAAATCTCAATAGACTATATCAGGAGCGGTTAAAAGGTGATGCACAGCTTCAGAGATTTGCTTCGGAAACTGACGAAACTCGCAGGAGTTACCAGGAAACCAAAATCTCCTTAAATGAGGTAGTTCGGAAAAAGGAAATGGAAGAAGCTGAGAAAAGAAAGGCGCTCAATGAAAAGCTAAACACCAAGATCGTTGGAAAGGAATCTGCCCCACCCACCAACGTACTTCAGGTCGATGACGAATACCTCCGTGAGGGTCTGTTTGTGCTTGGCGACCTTTTCTTCACAAAAATCGGATAGCGCTTAAGTATTACACGACGTAAAAGGCAGGAGAAAAATTCCTGCTTTTTTCATTGTCCAAAATGCATAATGGCGCTTTTAATTGTGTTGTTTTAAAAGCTATTTAGGGCTGCGACAAATTCAATGAGTGAAGAACTGCTCAAAGCCATTTTACAACTCTTTGCTATTGTTGTCCGGGAACGCATTACCGATGTCGAACGGAACAATATCAAGGATTTTCTATATTTTCACCTGAATCGGGAGGCGACCAACTATTACCTGAAGCTCTTTGACGAGTTCTCACAAACTCATGAAATTGACAAGCGGCAGGAGTTGCTGAACCTGGACGTGGACACTCAGCAGTTCGTGGATGACTGGGCGAAGATCATGAGAATCGTGAAGCAGGTGAACCAAGCGCTCACGATGCAGCAAAAGATCGTTCTTATTGTGAAAATCATCGAGCTTGTCTTTGCCGACGATGAAATTTCTGAACGCCAGGGCAACCTGATATTCTATATAGGACAAGCCCTTAAATTGCAAAAATCTGATGTCCACACGCTTCAGAGCTTTGTAACAGGCTGCGACATTGACGACCTCGCGTCGAGAAACGTACTGGTCATTGACGAAGGGTCCGGCGATTATGCTGGTCCTAGAATAATCGAGAAAGACCTCACTGGACTCATCGCTATTCTGCATTTACCAGAACTGTATCTCATCAAATATCTTGGTATAACGTCGCTTCATCTCAATAGCAACATTCTTAAGAGCCGGAAAATTGATGTGTTCCCTACCGGGAGCACTATACGCGGAGACAAGGTAGGACCTATATATTACAGCGACATCGTCGGCAGGTTTCTCACGGATGAAAGCCAATCGAAGATAACTTTCAGTGCCGACCATATTTTCTATCATTTCAAAAGTGGCCGCGCCGGACTTCAAAATGTTAACATCGCGGAGAAGGGAGGCAAACTACTGGGACTGATGGGCGCCAGCGGTTCGGGTAAGTCAACACTGCTCAACGTACTCAATGGAGCGGAAAAACCATCGAGCGGCCGCGTCATGGTGAATCATATTGATATACACGAACACCCTGAAAAAGTGCAGGGGGTGATCGGAAACGTTCCACAGGACGATTTGCTCATCGAAGAATTATCAGTTTTCGAGAATTTATATTATGCCTCAAAACTTTGCTTTGGTCATTACTCCAACAACGAAATAATTGAGTTAGTGATAAGGGTTTTGATGAATCTCGGACTTACGGAGATCCGCGACCTCAGGGTGGGTTCACCCATGCACAAGACTATCAGCGGCGGCCAGCGCAAAAGGCTAAACATCGCTCTTGAACTGTTGCGCGAACCAACGATTCTTTTTGTTGATGAACCAACGTCGGGGCTTTCCTCACGTGATTCCGAAAACATCATGGATCTCTTGAAGGAGTTGTCGTTGAGAGGCAAAATGGTGTTTGTGGTCATTCACCAGCCCTCATCAGACATTTTCAAGATGTTTGATACGTTGATCATTATGGATGTGGGGGGATTCCAGATCTATTATGGAAATCCGATAGAGAGCGTGATCTACTTCCGTGACATTATCAACGCAGCGAACAAGACTCAGGGCGCCTGCCCGGAATGTGGAAACATCAACCCGGAGCAAATATTCAACATCATCGAAACGCGTGTTGTAAATGAGTACGGCAGACTCACCAATACGCGCAAGGTGTCGCCAGGTCAGTGGTACCAGTATTTTAAGCAGAAGCTCAAAGTGCCGAAGGTTGAACATGTAAATGAATCTCCCCCAGTCCTACAGGAAATACCTAACTGGCTCAAGCAATTGCAGGTATTTGTAACGCGGGATGTTCTTTCAAAGATCTCCGACAAGCAGTACCTCTACATCAATTTGCTTGAAGCGCCTGTGCTGGCGTTCTTTATCGCATTCATGGTAAAGTATTACAACACAACTGAACCTGCTAAGGCAGCGTATTCCTTTTACGCAAACAGCAACATACCAGTATACTTTTTCATGAGCGTGGTTGTGGCATTGTTCTTTGGGTTAACGATGAGCGCAGAAGAAATTTTCAGGGACCGAAAGATACTGAAGCGAGAGGAATTCCTTCACCTGAGCCGGAGCAGCTATTTGATCGCCAAGGTAACAGTTATGTTTGGGATCTCTGCAATCCAGACATTTCTCTTCCTTTTGGTTGGTAATTCGCTCCTGGAAATACCCCTGACCGAATTTCGATATTGGACAATTTTGTTTACTTGCTCCTGTTTTGCCAACATGCTGGGCCTGAATATCTCCGCGGCCTTCGATTCGGCGGTGACAATCTATATCCTCATACCCCTGCTTGTTATTCCGCAACTGCTGCTCAGTGGTGTCGTGATCAGTTTTGATAAGTTTAATCCGAAAGTCGGTAAACCGGTCGGTGTTCCTTTGATAGGCGAATTGATGGCGTCGCGTTGGGCATTTGAAGCATTTATGGTCACCCAGTTTAAAGACAATCCGTTTCAAACGCAGTTTTATCCAATCGACAAGGTGGCGCGGGAGGCTGAGTACAAGAAGGTGTATTTTATCCCAGCGCTTGAATCAAAACTCGCGTACTGCCTTAATCACAGAGGAGAGTGGCTGAACGCAAATTCTCCGAAGATGGTACGCGCTGTTGCCGTGCTACAGCGTGGAATTCAGAATGAGCTTAAATATTTCAGCAAGGAAGTATTCCAGGAAGTTGACCAGCTGGCTATCGGCAAACTTGATTCTGCGCTGCTGAAAAAGGCAGGGGTTTTTCTAAGGACGCTGAAACAGTATTACACCAAGCGAATGGTCAACGCCAACATGCAAAGGGAGAAGCTTATCGCCGGCCAGACAGATACCCCGGCGAAGGCTGCGCAGTTCGAACAACACAAAAATGCCTACGTAAATAAGGCTGTAACAGATGCAGTCGAAAATATTTCCGCGCCGGAACGGATTGTGGAGTACGAGGGCTATCTGGTACAAAAGATCTACCCCATTTATTCAGATGATCATCGTCCATCCCACAACTTCGATTTGTCTGCGAACCTCTATCAGCCAACCAAACACTTTGCCGGCGTTTTATACAATACCATGCCATTTAACCTTACCGTGATCTGGGGTATGACGGCGTTATTGTTTGTCACCTTGTATTTCAATCTCTTAAAGCGCTTGATAAAGACACTGGAAGGAAGCCGGAAATATGGCATGCGTGATAAGTGAGGTTCCCATGACTTAAAATTCAATTGGGTATATCGGTCGCTGGCGTGTGACTTAACTTTGCGGCTGGACGGTTGGGAAGTTCATACATTTGCTCGCTTTTGAATTCTACTTATCTTACCACTCGTTGAATCAATCGAATGCAGCCAACCGCCATTACTTACCAGGAAAAGTCTAAGCTCTGGTTCGTCATTACCGCTTCGTCTTTGGGGACGCTTATTGAGTGGTACGACTTTTACATTTTTGGCAGCCTGGCCGTCATCCTCTCTGAGCAGTTCTTTCCGCAGACCGATCCCGATGCAGCGTTTCTTTCCACGCTGGCCACTTTTGCTGCTGGATTTATCGTGCGGCCATTTGGCGCTATTGTGTTCGGCCGCTTAGGGGATATTGCCGGAAGGAAATACACCTTTCTTGTCACACTGATCCTTATGGGTGGATCAACCTTTGCCATTGGGCTCGTTCCCAGCTATGAAAGCATCGGCATCACCGCTCCAATAAGTGTGCTCGTTTTTAGATTGCTTCAGGGACTGGCCCTGGGTGGAGAATACGGCGGTGCAGCAACCTATGTTGCTGAACATGCTCCAGCGGCCAAACGAGGATTTTACACTAGCTTCATACAGACCACTGCAACGCTCGGGCTATTCGTATCGATCGGGGTGATTTTGTTGGTGCGTCAGTCCGTGGGGGTGGCGGAATTTAACGAATGGGGATGGAGAATTCCCTTTATACTTTCGGCTGTCCTGGTGGGCATTTCCATTTTTATACGGTTGAGAATGCAGGAATCGCCACTGTTTACCAAGATCAAGGCTGAAGGTAAGACTTCGAAGAATCCCATTCTTGAAAGCTTCGGAAAAAAAGAGAACCTCAAGCTGGTGCTGATAGCACTGTTTGGGGCGACCGCTGGTCAGGGCGTCGTTTGGTATACGGGCCAATTCTATGCCATGACATTCATAGAAAAGACCTGTAACGTTGACTTCGTTCAAACACGTAACATCATTGCCGTTGCCTTGCTGATAGGAACACCACTCTTTGTGTATTTTGGTTGGCTTTCAGACAGAATCGGAAGAAAAATGATAATGATGTTCGGATTACTGATGGCAGTGCTCCTATACCGGCCGATATACAAAAAAATGTACGCCCTGACAGACATCAGTGTCATGGAGGAAATTCCGGCACTGAAGCGCATCGAAAAGTCAACCGTTGTGAATGAAGCAGGCGATTCTATCTTCCGGCACGATGTCATCCGCAGCTATGGCGGAGAGACAAGCGTAAGGCAATCCGAGGTTCGTACCGTAAGCAAGTCTGACGCTGGTAATCAACCTGTCAGGGAAATCAATACAGCAGTGTTGCTTGGTCAGAATTCATTTTGGAGTATGGTGGCGTTGGTGCTGATTCAGTTGGTGCTCGTGACCATGGTTTATGGACCCATTGCCGCATTTTTGGTGGAGCTGTTTCCAACGCGTATTCGTTACACATCCATGTCATTACCCTACCACATTGGAAACGGAATTTTTGGCGGCCTGAC
The DNA here is from genome assembly GCA_031400145.1 of Chryseolinea sp. Taxonomy (GTDB): domain Bacteria; phylum Bacteroidota; class Bacteroidia; order Cytophagales; family Cyclobacteriaceae; genus Chryseolinea. The sequence continues at coordinate 5,284 of JANNPM010000243.1, forward strand.
GCCCTTCATTGCGACGATGCTTTATGCACGAAGCAAAACCACTGCCGACCCTGAAGGCGATCCTTTTGCGGGACTTTGGTATCCAATAATCGTCGCGGGAATATGCTTCATCATAGGGATGATCACCCTTAAAAACAAAAAGATTGCCGATGTTGGAGAAGATTAAGTTCGCCTGAATTTGCCAAACAAGCACACCAAAATATGAAGAAGCTCTTTTACATCGGTATCGTCGCACTGATCTTCTATGAATTTCTGAAAGTATATCTAATTATGCCAATGCCCGGCAGCCAGGAGATGAACTCCCTGGATGTCGCATACTTTTTTCACAGCTACAGATGGTCTATCCGGATCTTCCTTGCTATACTGATTGTCTCCGGGCTTCCCGCGGCATTCCGGATAGGGCGTAAGTGGATACCTGCACTCTTTGTCCTTATTTTGTGCTTTGTTATTTACACGTTCAACTTTTACATGCTTGCGGAAAAGATGTTCAAACAGCCGGAGCAACTAGCCTTCAAGCCAAAAAGCGAGAATGTGTTAACGGACAGCAGCATCGTTATGGGACTGAAATTTAACGGAGAAGCAAAAGCTTACCCTATACGATACATGAGCTATCACCACCAGCTACCTGATATCATCGGAGGAAAGGAAGTCATTGTCACCTATTGCAATGTGTGCCGCACCGGGCG
>JANNPM010000255.1:0-3036 GCA_031400145.1 Chryseolinea sp.
GGCCAGGAACGGCACACGCCAACCCCACGCGAAGAACTGCGCATCATTCAGCGCCATGCCCAACAGCAGAAAAATGCCCGTTTGCATACGCGGAGTCGTGCTTTCGCCTGCGGGCTTGTTGCCCAGCATCTCATTCAGCGGAATATATATCAGCTCTGTTGTACCGTCATTGTAGGCAATAAGCAGATCAACAGGCATAGGAAATTCTCCCAAACGCTCAAGTGTTACCGACGTCGAAGCGTCCCGGCTAAGAACACTACGAACGCTATAATCTATCTTCTTTGTTGAATTAGTCCAATAGGAGAGGTACCAGTTCAAGTGAATGCCGGAAACCTTCTCCATTACCCGGATGAAATCATTCGGTTCAGGATGCTTAAAACGCCAAAGATTAAAGTATTGTCGCATGCCCTTGTAGAAGGCCTGCTCACCGATAAGATACTTCAATTGTTGCAAGAAGATCGTGCCCATTGCATAGGCTGCCGAAACGTAGGCCGTATTCGAATTATAATGATCTGCGTGATGGCTCATAGGCTCCTGCAAGCCACGGCGTATCAGAGAAAAATAATTTTCGTAACTGGCTGCATGGCTGTCAGCGATCGCGGTGTTAAAGAGCATAGCGATCGATTCCTGACTTGAAAAATCAGCAAAGCCTTCGTCCATCCACGCATAGAGTGCCTCATTGGAAGCAAGCACACCCTGGTACCAGTTGTGGGCGGATTCATGCGCTGTTATGCCCACGAGACTGCCGAACGAACCCTCTCCGTTAACAAAGGCACACATGGGATATTCCATTCCCCCGTCGCCACCCTGAACAATGGAGAATACATCATAAGGGTAGACGCCAAATGTTTTGTTCATAAACTGAAAGTGCCTGACTATATATTCCGGAAGCCTTTTCCACTTATCCGTTGTCTTAGGACCTGGCTGATAAAAGAAATGCAGCTCCGGGCCACCGGGAACACTAGCCTTCTCATGAACAAAGTCAGGATCGGCCGCCCATGCAAAGTCGATTACATTCTTCGCGATAAAATGCCAAGTAAGCTTTCCTGCAGGACGCTTCACCGCAGATCCGGGCTTTTCATATCCGAAGCCGATTTTGTCTGCGTTCTGAAGCTTGCCGGTGCCGCAAACCATAAATGTCGGATCCAACGTAATGGATATATCAAAATCTCCCCACACGCCATGAAACTCCCGTGCGACATATTGATATGCATGCCAGCCGCGATAATCATATTCGGCCAGCTTTGGATACCATTGCGTCATGGAATAGGAAATACCTTCCTTGTTGTCGTGGCCGGACCTTCTAACCATAACTGGTATCTGTGACTCGAACTGCATCTGAAAGATGGACTTTGAATGCGGCAGCAAAGGTTTCGCGAGTGTGACCTCCATGATCGTTCCGTCAATGGAAAATTTTACGGCCTTGCCATCTTGCTGAAGCGATTGAATATGCTGATATCCGATTTCATTTTCCTTAAGCTGCGAGATCCTGTCCCTTACCCGTGGATCCGGATCAATAAGATTTCTTGAACGCACATCCATCATACTGCCAGGTTGAAAAGCATTAAAGAATAGATGGTAGTACACCTTGTCTAGCGTATCAGGTGAATTATTATGATAGACCAGCTTTTGAGCACCGGTCATTTTGTGTGACTGAACATCAAGACTGACGTTCATGGTATACTCAGCACGTTGCTGCCAACGGAAGTCTTGCCCGAAAATACATGATACGGGAGTTAGTACCAGGAGATAAATGCCGTATGTTGTCATGCTTCCCAATTCATTAGGATCAGCCCGGTGCAAGGTCAAGATTTTCAATATCCAACGTCCTCCCTGCCGGAAGCGCATTTTGTAGATTAAGCGCAGCGTGCGATGTGAGGCTGTCAGGTTATTGTAATGCAACAGGCGGTCGATCAAATTAAATATAAATATAAAAGCGAATCGTCAAAAGATAATGCATCGCAATATCCTGAAATGCAACAATGTCAGTTCCCTGGGCGGTATGGCATGCCGGGGAGGCGGGAAGAATCATAACAAAAAGTCATCGCATACAATAGTTCATGCAACCAGTACTTGGTTAGCTAGTTATCACGGTGCTTGAGCGTTTTCGGAGTTTGATACCGGAGGGTGCGTTGCCGATCCTGCTGCAATTGCCTGCGTTGAATCTGTTCGAGTATGATCTTCCGGAATCTCCGTTCAGCATCGGGTAAAGTGCGTAATTTTTGGGCGCTGATAACCTTGAGCAGCCGTGCGGAGTAATCCTTTTCCAGGTTCAATTCTTGTTGCTTCATCTCTAGTTGTGCATTGACGATATCCTCGTCAGCTTGTTCGGATGGTTTGCCTGGATCGGAATTTTTTAATGCATCGCGCAGCTTCAATCTAATCTCGCGACGCTTCGTCGAAAACTCCCTGTATATGGGCCAAAACTTCTCGGCTTCTTCGGGGGTTAGCGCTAGCTGATCGGTGATGTACGCTACACGCGAAGCCTCAATTTTGCTGCGTACTTTGGAATCTTGATGAGGAAATTCATCGTCCTGGGCTTGTGCCAGGGAAGAGATCATAATCAGGGTCAGACCCATCGCCAATAAATATTTCATCTCACTATGTGTTTATCTATTTTGCATCATCCCGAACCATATCAGTCCAGTTCGTCCATGATGGCATCCAGGTTGCCATCACCCAATTCAAGGTTATAAACTTCCTCTTCAATGCCACTGGCATCTTCCGGGTAGAGGAGCAGATCATCCATAAGTTCTTCTGTAGTCAGGTCCGAGTCATTTAGATAGGCAACGAGATCCGCTGTCTCAACACTTGTCAGCAGTGATTCGGGTGATTCTATGGAAGCCGATTGTCGAAACCAAAATAAGGCAGCAACAGCAATTGAAGTCAGCGCCAATACGTACCTTAATGCGTAGCCAAATGCAAGATGCGCCCGCCGGCCGACAGCGTTACGGCTAATACGCGCCTGAACAATTCCAGGCAGCTTTTCAAAGTATTTTTCCGGAACGTTGAAGATCTCTTTTTTCGGTATGTCTT
>JANNPM010000284.1:0-7204 GCA_031400145.1 Chryseolinea sp.
AGTGACCTTGAACGTCAACCTGATGGACGCTATGTGGGCGTTATAACCATTTATCAGAAGTTTGAAGGAACTTCCGACGATGGATTGAAATACAAGGATACCACGAAGAAAGACATTACTATTTACGTTGAGCGCAAGAAAACACAGATTCAGGGGAGGACAGTAGAGTTTTGGGACGTGATGTTGGGTGATATCCGGGTGAGTGAAACCAGCGCATGAGATTGAACATCCCTTTTGCAGCACTTGTTGTATTTTTGACCAACGCGCTCAGCCATGCTCAGCTTCTTGACAAGGAAGATGAGAGCAGGTTGTACGCGGAAACCAAGCAGGTAAATCAATTCTTCAGGCGCTTCAACGGTGAGGAAGATGAAAAGGGAGATCGCTATTACCCAAAGGATAAGCAATACCGGTCAGAAAAGCTTCGGAAAAAGTATCTTGGTATTTTATTCGATGTTTCGAATACCGGCATGAATTCGGATCTAAAGACGCAGTTCGTAAAGGACATACTAGAGAAGACACCACCTGCAACACTTGATTTTCATAGCGGTAACTGGTTCTCTGAGCTGCAGACGACATTTACTCAGAGTGGAAAGGCAGCGTCGGTTACACTGTTCATGGAGCTTGAGAAGGCTCAGCAGGGTACCAAATGGGTAATCAGCAGCGCGGATGCTGATATGTTTGACCAGCACTTCAAACGCGACACCGCACGTGTGGGGAAATTTTTGCATCCCATGAGTCACGAGCTCGACTTCATGAACCTTCGAAAAGCCTTCCTGTACACAGACAGCATCAGCCAGTTTACAGTCAAAAGATTCCGGCCTGATCATCTTTCACTTTTGCTGTATGAAGTCAGGCGCGGGAATTTGAAATTTAAGTCGGTTGAACAGGTGAAATTCCATTTCTTCCAGGTCAAAGGCTGGTATTTCGAGATCGCTGACTTTAACCGGCCGGGTTACAACAGTGGCTGGCTTATCTCAAACCTGGTGAAACTTAATAACGAAGGTGAAAAAAATATACTTCTTAAGTATCTCTATGAGGGTCGTTAAGGATTTGTTGATTATGGGGTTGCTGCTTTTCGCAGTGTCACCGGCTCATGCCCAGCAGGTCAAAGCAGACGTCAAGCAGAATGAGCAAAAGGTGCGTGACATGGTAAAGTTTTTGGAATATGTCCTTAATACTTTGGGAAGCAGCGCTACATCTGCACGAGACAAAGATGTACTGGTGACCGAAAGCTTCACAAAGATCTTTCGCGACGGTAAGGTTCAGGTCGAAGATGACCTTGTCGAAAAACGCAATGTGATCACCAACAAGGACGTGCAGGCATACCTTAAAGATGTTGATTTCTTTTATCTCGATGTAAAATTTGAGTTCAACGTAAAAGAGATCACAGGAAGCGTGAACTCCAATAACAAGCTATTCTATAAGGTTTCATTGATCCGGAATCTGCGAGGGACTACAATGGATGGCAAGGCCGTAAATAATACGTCGCCGCGCTTTATTGAGATCAACTATGATCCGAAAGATAAGGACTTTAAAATTGTCAGCATTTATACTAAGGAATTCGATCAGAGAAGGGCCTTGCTCAGCTGGTGGAAAACACTCCCGTCCGAATGGCAATCGTTCTTCAAGAAGACGCTCCGCATCGTTGCAGATAGTGTTCAGCTCAATGACATACAGAATATAATGTCAATTAATGCTGTTGATCTTAGTCAGGAAAAGGAACTGCAAAATCTTGAACCGCTTGCGCAGTTGGCCGGTCTCCAAAGCCTGAACCTTGCAAATACAACCATCACAGACCTCAGTGCGCTAAGGAACCTTACCGGACTGGTCGAATTGAATCTTTCCAACACAAAGGTCCAGGACATTTCGCCGTTGAAGTACGCGGATAATCTCGTGAGGTTTAATATCAGCAATACGTCCGTTACCGAGATCAGTGTTCTGGAACGTATGACGAAGCTGGAACGGCTGGAGATGAGGAACACGTTGGTGACGGATTTTACACCCATTTCAAATGCAACCCTGCTCAAGTTCCTTGACATAAAGAATACTAGAATCATTAGCCTTGCTCCAGTCAGTACGTTGACAAGCCTCGCGGAGCTGAATGTCTCAGGCACAACCATCGATGATCTGGTCCCATTGTCAGCCCTGAAGGATTTGACGATGCTTAATCTCGACAGTACGAAAATATTTAACATATCAGCGCTCAATGGCCTGGAAAATCTAGTCACGCTTTCCGTGAACCACACACGAGTCGGGGAGCTGAATGCGCTGCAGGGATTGAACAAATTGGAAAGGATTTATTGCGATCATACATATATAGACAGGGCGCTGGCAGATGCATTCATGGCGGCCCGGCCGGGTGTGCTTGTTATCTATAATTCTGAAGACCTAAGAGGGTGGTGGGACGTACTTCCCGAGCCCTGGAAGGCTATCTTTACAAAGGCTGCTGCCATCGGTACGACACCTTCCAATGAAGAGTTAGCGAAGATCCCCAACCTTGATTCACTTAATCTTTCCGGAAATGCCTCTATCAAAGATGTTGAACCTTTGAAGAGACTACAAAAGTTGAAGGTATTGCTGATTGACAAAACTTCTGTAACTGATCTCGCTCCGCTTCGCGAGCACCATTCACTCAGATCACTCGATGTTAGCAGCACCCGGGTGACCAATCTTGATGTTGCCAGGGACCTGACGTTGCTTGCCGTGCTGAAAGCTGATCAGACCGGTGTGACCAACATAGATGCACTTGCCGGCAGCATCGCGCTGAAACGCTTATATGTTGATGATACTTCCATTTCAGATTCCATCGTTCGCGCATTTCTGCAGAAACAACCACAATGCCTTGTGGTGTATAAGACAGATTCGTTGATGACATGGTGGAATGACTTACCCGGCTCATGGAAAGAGGTCTTCGAGGGGGTTGCGCCGGTGTCGCAACCCTCCATGAAGGAAGATCTTCACAGACTTGTGGAAACTGAGACATTGAAGTTTAAGGACGCCAAGATCAGCAACCTCTCCGTGCTTGAAATTTTTGTCAGACTAAATGATCTGGATTTTTCAGGCACGTCAGTCAGTGATCTTTCGCCGATCATTAGCTTGAAATCATTGCGGAAGCTTCGCGCCACAAATAGTCCGATCAGAAATCTGGAGCCGCTTCGTAGGATGTCTGCACTGGAAGAGCTCGACGTATCAAATACTCCTGTGGAAGACTTAAGACCAATACGTGGCCTTGTTTCCCTGAAGACTTTTAATTGCTCCGGCACGCAAGTAAGCAGCTTGACCGCGCTCGAGGGCATTGACGCAATAGAGTCGCTGGATTGTTCGAATACAGGTGTAAAGAAACTCGATCCGTTGATGCACCTTCCGTTGAAGACCTTGAAATGCTATAATACCAAGATCACCGGCAAAGCGGTAGTCAAATTCAGGAATGAGCACCCCGATTGCAATGTCGTCCACTATTAAATCCCTGGCATAAATATGAGAATAGTGTTGATTTTTTCTGTGTACGTGGCAATGCTCCAGGTAAGTGCAGCGCAGAATTTCTGCGGACATATCAAATACCGCTACACCTATTATAATACGAATGACAAGAAAGAGATCACCACGACAGTCGATGACTTTAAGACTGAAGACTTTTACATCTGCAAGAACAGGTTCAAAGTTTTATTTGATGGTGATCTAAAAGATATCTACATAGGGGACAGCTTGACTTTCTTCCAGGTCGGACCGGATTCTACGATCAGATATATACGGGCAGACAGCGCTTACGGTCAACTGGATCCAGTATTTACAAATCCCAGAAAAAACGTTGTTTACAAGGGAAAGCAGTACAATACGATAGAAAGCAACGATGACTTTGAACGAACGACTTACTACTTTAACGACGAAGTAATTGTAGACCCCACTCTCTTCAGGCACCTTGAACTATATCATTGGAATACGTTCTTTAAGAATACGAATGGCAGTTTACGATTGATAATTATCAACGTCAACAAAGACATCACCGCCATCGGCGAGGCAGTCGAAATTAATAGTATATCAATGCCCGACGACGACTTCGCGCCGCCCAAGGGATACAAGATCATGCCCTATACTTCTTTCGAGATCCTGAACTGAATGCATCCTTCGTCTCCGCGCGGTTAAGTCAGCGCTAGACTCCCAAAACGACCTTTAGCTTCGCATACCCGCGCTTGCTTAATGGCACCTTCACACCACTCCTGAGTAACGCAAGGTAAGTCTCCTTTTCCAACGGCTCGATCCTCGTGAGCTGCTGAAGATTAATGATGTAAGAGCGATGAACCCTTACGAATTGCGCGCCATCTAGGCCCTTCTCAAAGAAACTCATTGTCTTCTTTTTCAAATACATTTCCTTTGCAGTAAAGATCTTGACATAATCGTCGTATGCCTCAATGTACTGGATCTCATGGACAGGTATAATCCGGATATTGCTTCCTTCTCTCACCACAATCCGGTTTCTTTCTTCCGGTTGCCGTACCTCATCTGTGATGAGGATTCTTGCAGCTTCTTTGCCGCCTTCATTGTGTCGTTGATGCATCCATTTCCGGACGGCCTTTTCAAACCGGTCTTTACTGAATGGTTTAAGGAGATAATCTATCGCATGTGACTCAAATGCTTTGATCGCGTATTCGTCAAATGCCGTTGTGAAGATGACTGCCGGTGGCTGTTCGATTAGCTCAAGCATTTCAAAACCGTTTATCTTCGGCATCTGAATATCCAGAAAAATCAAATCGGGTTTGTGTTGAGTGATAGCTTTAACGCCTTCAAAGCCATCACTGCATTCCTGGGATATAACTATCTCTGGGAATGCAGCGAGATATTCGATCACAATGCTGCGTGCCAAAGGCTCGTCGTCGATAAGGACAGTTTTGATCATGCAGGTTGGGGAATTTTTATTTCGGTAATAAAAATGTTCTCAGCTTGGCGCGTGGTGAGCAGATCGTTCCGGGCGTATAGCAAGTATAGCCGCCGTTGCACAGACTTCAAACCGAAGCCTGTGCCTTGCCGTGGTTGCGACGTCTGGGAATCAAACGGATTCTCTATACGGATGATGAGTTGATTGTCCGTAGAAATGGCGTATACCCGGATGGTGATCTCGCCGATAGTGTCGTACAGCCCAAACTTGATTGCGTTTTCTACCAGGGGTTGCAGCAGCAGCGATGGTAGCATAAGGCTACGTGTTTCGGGTGCTTGGTCGACTTCAGTTTTCAGCCGGTGGCCAAAGCGCACCTTTTCGATCTCCAGGTAAAGCGCCAGATGCTTTAGCTCTTCGTGAAGGCTTACCAGTTGCTGATCGTCTTTTTTGATCGTCCCACGTAAAAAATCTGACAACTGCTGAATCATCTTCCGCGCTTCGTCAGGTTTGGATCCTGCCAGCGCGCTGATTGAATTCAAACTGTTGAAAAGAAAGTGGGGCTGTAGTTGCTGGCGAAGAGATGCCAGTTCCGCATCGCGCGCAAGTTTCTGTATGTCGTGAGCCCTGTTCTCGCTGGCGCGGAGGTCCTGCAAAAAAAACCACATCCAACTGATCACGCCAATCAAAGTGATCATCAGCCAGACCAGAAGTCCCCTGAAGAACTGGGACGCATTCAGGTAAGCAAAGTAGGATTCTTCTGCGGGGAATGGGCCGGTTATCATGAGGTAGTGGTGTGCAACCGTGCATATGACTGAAAGGCCAACACTCCATACAATGAGGTAAACAGCGTTGCGCGGACTGGGCTGATAGTATCTGAGCGACGTGAAGGTTATGTAGCCCGCTGTGGCAGTGAGCAGATTAAGATTCACCACGTCTGCAACGGCCATCCAGACGCTGAAGTCAAAGGCACTAAGGAGGGCAAGCGTTTGCACAACCACGAGGGCAAGCCACCAGACGGCCACGGCAAATATCAATTTTCGGGCTGGTACATTCGGGAAACTCACGATCTCCGGGTTTGTCAAAATGAAGCAAGTTCATTCAAACGAATGGCAATCGCCTTCTGGTGGATAAAATTAATATACCTCTGGCCTTCCTCTGTTTCGTGGATACGTGAATATACTTCTGTGCCGTCTTCAAGTGAACGCAGTGGTATCACTTCCGACACGTTAATGAACACCCACTTTACTTTCTTCATCTTGTCGTTGTAAAAGGTATCCTCTTCAGCCAGTCCGATTGTACGGGCTTTCATAAAGGCCTCTTCTTTGCTATCGCCATTCACCAGCCGAAGCTGCTCATCAAATTGCTTCATCTCATTTGTGTTCTCAGGAGAGATGGCGAATACTATTTTTGTGATGTACCAGTTCATAATTAGGACTTGTAAGGTTATTAATACAAGTGGCATTTGTTAAAAGCTTTTTATGTCGATTCCTCCGAAGATGCTTGTACCTCTCAATACGAGAACCTTGGATTCGTCGGTAACCGCGTTGTGAAGAACACGTTTATCGTTCAAGCCGCCGAAAATGGACACCATTTCTTCAGTTTCTATTTTCCAATGCGCAGGAACAATCAATTTTGCTCCCCCAAAAACCTGTACCAACTCCACAACTACACGCCCCTGAATATCTGCCTGCGTGAGATTTACCTCTATTCCGCCAAAGACGCACACGCTTTCGCCTCCTTTGAAGTCCTTTGACAAAATCTGCTTTTTGTTTTCGCCGAAAATTGTAACGGACTCAAAAAATCCCTCGCCACTGCTGTTCGCTTGTGATGCCTGGCGTTCCCACCGCTTGAAAAGGTCGTCCTTGTTACGGGTCCTTGATCTAAAGATCATCGATATACCGATTCCGATGATGATGATAGGCCAAACCAAATGGCCAATGTCGATTTCAGGGATGATATCTTCGAGCAGAAATGCCGTGCCGATAAAAACAGGTGCTAACCATCCCCAGTTGCGGAAGTTATGTCGCGCTCCCACGTATATCCCCAGTACAATAAGGAGCATCTCCCATTTGAAAACCCAGTAAGGAATATCAGCGCCTGCCTGCCTGGCAAGCAGCACGGTGCCAATTGCAATAACGATAAGTCCTCCAAGCATGCGCCCGTTTCTCGGGGCAAGAGGTTCTCTCTCAATAGGCAGGTTTGTGTTTGTATTTACTTTGTCTTCCGTTTCCATTTTTAAAATGATTTATGATTCAAATAACGGCGATAAACCTTTCGGGGTCTATGGTTAAACGGCCGGCATAGGTTGCAGGAAGGCGAACGACGGTTGGG
>JANNPM010000295.1:0-14169 GCA_031400145.1 Chryseolinea sp.
CTCTAACTGGTCATCCACGGCAGTATAGGGGCGAGATAGCCATTCGACCGTGCCATCTCCATCTGTATCCACCGGACTAGTCCAAGGCCTCGTCACGCCATCAAATGCGGGTCCCCAGGCAAAGTTTTCGCCGGAGTCCCTCGTATTAGTGCCGTCTGGATTTATTAACCCCTGACCATATTGATTTTGACGCTTTAATAAGACATACGGTTGCTCTACAGAACCACTAGAATTCAGATTGATTCGAAGCTTACCTCGCGTTCCAGTTTTCGTTGTAATCAACAATACTCCAGAGGCAGCGCGCGACCCATAAACGGACGTAGCTGCTGGCCCCTTCAACACTGTAATGGATTCGATGTTATTAGGATCGAGGTCATTAAACCGATTTCCATAATCAGAGTAGCCATTTTCAGCGGCTGCATTTAGATTCTTATCACCACCGATACTGGACGAGTTATCTATGGGTACCCCGTCGACCACAATAAGTGCGTTGTTGTTTCCAGTTAAAGATGCTTCACCGCGCAAAACGATTCTCGAAGAAGCGCCGACCGAACCTGAGCCCGTAGTTATCCTAACCCCGGCTGTTTTCCCCCTGAGTGCTTCTAATGCATTTTTATTGGGTGATGTAAGCAGGTCCTCTGCATCGACCGTCTGATTAGAGTACGTGACCTCTCTAGCATTTTGCTTTGTGCCTAATGCTGTTACAACAACCTCTGTCAATTCAGTAACATCTTGGGTAAGATCAACGTCTACCGTTGTCCTTCCCGCAACCACTACTTCCTTCGAAGCAAATCCGATAAACGAAAAGACCAATGTCTCGCCCGTTTCAGGCAAAGTTAGCGTATACCTTCCTTGTGCATCAGTTACTGTGCCTGTAGTTGTTCCCTTCACCACAACGTTTACCCCCGGCAAATCGGCACCATCCTCCGATGAGGTCACCTTGCCGGTTACTGTTCGATCCTGTGCCCACAATTCGCTGCCGGCGAGCGCAAATACCGCCGTTAAGCATAATAGTAAAATTTTCCTCATAGAATTGGTTTTAGGTTAATGAATTAAAAAGATTAAGCTAAGCTTACGTGAATAAGCCTCCAAACATAAAGTAAAATGTTAATCTAAAGAAATGGCGGTGCCCTTGTAGAAGGGACAAAACGCCAACCTACTACCACTCATGGCAGTATTTGACACGAGGTCCATCTTCCCGACCATTTAAAGAATTTAATCACCATTGCAACCAAATCTCCACTGTTGTCGGGGAGGAGGATATTCCTCGTTTCAGGGGTTGCCCGGCATGACTTGGGCGGGAATCGCCTGACTATTTCATGATCCTGATTTCAATCCGGCGATTCTGCTGCCTGCCAAGCTCAGTATCATTAGAGGCAATTGGTTGATCCGGTCCGTATCCCCTGATGAAAAGACGACCGTTTTCAATGCCATGTTCAGCAAGAAAAGCAAAAACCGACCGCGCACGCTTTTCGGATAACTGCCTGTTGTAGACAGCCGACCCCGAATTGTCAGTGTGCCCGCTGATCTCTACACGAACAGATGCGTTCTCTTTCAAAAAGCTGATAATCTTCAGCAGCTCCGGGCTGGACTTTTCCTTGAGCGCGTATTTATCAACGTCAAAAAAGATATTGTTCAGCACGGCGACAGAACCTGCGCTGGCCCGTTCCAGATCAATATTGACAACGATTGGTTCAAAATCCTTAACCTCGGAATAATTGAAATTATAGCTTTTGAAAAGGTAGGCCCGCTTGTTCACATAAAGTGCATATTCGTCACCCTGCGTAAGCACAATCAGATATTCGCCGGTAACAGAGTCGGACTCCACAAGGGACTCGACGACATGACTCTTTATGTTAATTAATTCCACCCGCGCCTTGAGCGGGGATTTCGAAATCTTATCGCGGATAACGCCCTTCACATAGTTGCTTCTGAATCGGATCCGGTTTTCCTCAGGAATTACAACTTCGACAATCCGGCTCCTGGATTCACCAGATTCCAACGTCTCTTCATGAGAATAATACCCCCGCTGGCCATCGGCCGTGATGAACAACGAAAATTGTTCCTCATGGTCGTTAATGGGCGGTCCAAGGTTTTGAGGGGTTGTCCAGGTGGAATCCCTTTCACTGAAAAAAATGTCATAGCCACCAAATCCCGGCCTGCCATTAGTTGCGAAAAATAACGTTCTGTTGTTGACGTGGATAAATGGTGATATCTCGTCGTAAGGCGAATTGATTTCCTTTCCGGCATTCACTGCCTTGGTCCATTCACCCTTATCATCCATCGTTGAAACCCAGATATCACGCATTCCCAGCCCCGAACGCCGGTCCGACACAAAGTACAAGGTCCGACCGTCTGCTGACAACGACGGCTGGGATTCCCAGGAAGCACTGTTTACATTTCTTCCAAGATTCGCCGGAATGGACCAGTCATCGCCGACCTTTTTACTTTCATACAGATCGCAGCTGCCGATCCCGTCCCTGCCGGTGCAGGATGTGAGTATCAACTTTCTTCCGTCCGCTGAAATACTACACGTGCCTTCATTGAGCCTTGTGTTAATGTTTTTTGAGATCGACACTGGCTTTGACCACCTGCCGCGTGCGTCTTTCGTTGATACCACAAGATTTTCGTCATCGTTGCTGTCATTGGTTACCCGGCGTGTGAAAATCAATTGTTTCTGATCGGCAGTGAGGACGGGAAAATACTGCAGCACGTATTCATTGACTGTGTCGCTAAGCGGATGCAGACCGTACGTGGTCGTATTGGATTTATTGTTCAGGGAAAACTCCGCACTGCGAATCAGCATCGTCGCCCTGTCTATCCGTTGCTTGCTTGTGGTCTCGTTGTCAATATAGGAGCTCAGCACCTTCATTGCCTTTTCATACTCTCCTGCAAGCAGGTAAGGTTCGCCCATAGCAAACCAAAACGCTTTTTGCAGGCCAAGGTCCGAGGTAAGTGCAAGGCCCTTTTCATATTGCTGTATAGCCTTGCCGTACTGCTTCATCGTAACGTAGGTTATGCCGAGACGCAGGTACGCTTCTGCAAACTTGCTGTCTTTCGCAATTGCCTGATTCAAAAGCTTGATCGCTTCATTATACTGCCCTCGTACCCGGAAGTTGTCCGCAAGGGTATATAACTCAATCGCCTTTTTCGACTTGGTAGTATAGGTGGTTTGTGCAGACGCATGCAAGGAAACCATGGCCGCAAAAAATAGGATCGCGAATCGGTTCATTCTCAAATCAAAATTAAAAAATTATGTTCGATATCTTCTGCTCGGGAGAGTCGAATTCGAGCATGGCATTTATTATCTTAAATCCCTCATAGGTAACTATGTCCTCCACACGGATTTCTTCTTCCTGAATTAAGCTACTTTCAAGCAGGAAGGCGCGCATGGTTCCCCTTAGCAAGGGCGACCCGGGCGTGAACCAATCCTTCCCCCTTCGGAACACGACATTGGCATAAGAGGAGTCCGTGACAACGCGTCCCTTGATGATTAAAATATCGTCACAGTCCTTACGCGCCTTAAACATGCTGTCGATGCGCCTTCGGTCGGTGTATTTGAAATCGTAATTGATGCGCTCATTTTCAATCACGCGCAGGGTTTCGACAATCTTTGGAATATAGGGGATAAACGCTACATCCTTGGACAGATCGTCATAAGAGAGGCGGCATTTGAAAAGGCCTTTCGCCGGCCGATCCGTTTTGTCGAGAAATTGCTCAAGGTTAAAATCACCTGTCACACCACACAACGCGCTCAACGAGCGGTTCATACGCTGCTCGTGGTGGAAGAGGTTTTTAAACTGACCGTCCAGCAGCTTAATGGATTCAAGCAAGAGGGACATACACTTTGTCAATTGCTTCCTGATATTCCGACGCTGCAGTACTCTGGGTGGTAATGCCACCACCGCTTCGATAAAAAAATTTATTGCCATTGCATTCAATAAAACGGATCATAACGCCGCTGTCAAGTTCGTCACCGTCGAATACACCAAAGACACCTGTGTAATATCCCCGCTCTTCTAATTCGGTGCCTTTGATTATTTCGACCGTCATGCTCTTCGGTGCGCCGGTAACGGAACCCGCGGGCAACAGCTTGATCATAATTTCACCGAGGCGGGTGTGATAGTCGTCATCCAGATCGCCAACTATCATTGAACTCACCTGTAGTAATGTTTTGTCTTCCGTAAGGATCTCATCTATATAGCGGAATCTTTCGACGTGAACATTGTTTGAGACCTGACTGAGATCATTGCGAATAAGGTCGACGATGGTGACGTGTTCGGAAAATTCCTTTCGATCATTCAATATCCTCTCTTTTGCATTTGGTACAGCGGCGTCAATCGTTCCCTTCATTGGAAAGCTGTGAATCTTTCCGTTTCTGATCTGAACAAAAGTTTCCGGGGAGAATACCAGAAACTGATCACCATAAAGCAGTTTGTATTTCGCATAACTTTGACGGAAAATATTTCGCAATGATGTGCGTGGCCGCACTTCGGTTTTCACGGTAAGATTAGTCAAAAATGAATCTCCATACGCTAAACGCGAAAAAACCGCGTCGAACTTGCGTTTATATTCTGCCAATGAAATGGGTATTTTCTCTAATGCTGTGTTTTCTACCGTAATTGGTTGCGGTAAGTAGTTGCTTTTGCCATTAACGTCAAAAAGGATGGCGTCGGAATTCACCTGTTGCAAGGGAATCAACAGCGGTTTGTTAAGTTCGAAATCAACAATGAACAAAAACGGGATCCTGTGGCTTCCCAGGCTGTTCATTTCATTGATGAAATCGGTTAGCATCATGGCTTGGGTTCGCTGATATTACGGAATGTTCATATACTTGTGAGTCTGCAGTGAAACCTGCCATTTCGGATTCTGTTTAATGTATCCGATGATCGCTGGCAGCATTTCACTTTGACGGGACCACTCAGGCTGGAAAAAGAGCTCGCAGCCGGTGCCGACATGCATGGCAACGTCACCTCCCCACTGAAGGTCACTCTTGTTGTAAACGATTACTTTTAATTCATTGGCCTGCAAGTAAACCGATTCGTGCGGGGTTTTGAATTTCTTTGGTGAAAAGCATATCCAATCCCAAGAGCCGTTCAACGGATAGACTCCCGATGTTTCTATATGGGTCCTTAAGCCATTGCCGCGGAGGGATTCCGTAAGGACGGCCAGGTCATGCATCAGGGGTTCTCCGCCAGTTACGACAACTATTTGCGTACCGCTGGCTTTTGCCCGCGTAACAATTTCCTCAATGGAAGTTAACGGGTGGGCGTCGGCGTCCCACGATTCTTTTACATCGCACCACACACATCCGACGTCGCATCCCCCAAGCCGGATAAAATAAGCAGCAGAGCCTTGATAATAACCTTCACCCTGGATGGTGTAAAAATCCTCCATGAGTGGAAGGTTACCGGGTAAAACCTTTTCTTGCAGCAGGATCATGGCATAAAACATGTTAGCATCTATCCTTCAGACTTGCCTATGGATGGCGGAGTTCTGTGGCACGCAACGTATTCAATAATAGCGAGGCGATCGTCATCGGGCCCACACCTCCCGGCACAGGAGTAATGAAAGAGGCTTTAGGTGCCACGTTCCTAAAATCTACATCTCCTTTGATCGCCCAGCCGTTTTGGAACTCCGGCCCTTCTACCCGGGTAGTTCCTATATCGATGACTATTGCGCCTTCCTTTACCATGTCTGCCGTGACCAGCCCTGGCTTCCCCACAGCAACGAGCAGTATATCCGCCGATCGCGTATAGGAGGCAAGGTCCTCGGTGTACTTATGACAGATCGTGACCGTCGCGCGACCTTGTTCTGCAAGCATCATGCTCAAAGGCGCTCCTGCGATACGGCTCGCACCAATCACAACGGCATGCTTACCTTGCGTTTTGATATCGTACCGGCGTAGCAGCTCCATCACACCAAAAGGCGTAGCCGGCATCAGCAGCGGATTCCTGGAAATGATGCTTCCGAAGTTATGATTGGTAAAACCATCGACATCTTTGTCAGAGCGAATTTTTTGGGTAATGTGCTCAACCGAAATATGGTTAGGCAAAGGCAGCTGAACTATAAAGCCATCGACATCATCATCGTTGTTAACGTGATCGATATGCTTCATAAGACGTTCTTCACTTATCGTGTCTGCAAAACGCATCATGGTATAATGAAAACCCACCCGCTTGCACGCCTTTACTTTGTTATCTACATAAGTCTGACTTGCGCCATCGTCACCGATGAGGATGATGGCCAGATGGGGTATTTTCCTTCCCTGCACTTTTCTTTCCGCAACCCGCTGCGCGATCTCCGTTTTGATGTCATTAGAGATCTTGCGTCCGTCGATGAGCGTATAGGTTGTGGCTTCTACCATATCATACTTTCAAAATATCAGTCTAGCTTTAGCACGGCCATAAATGCTTCCTGTGGTATTTCCACATTACCCACCTGGCGCATTCGCTTTTTACCTTTCTTTTGCTTCTCCAGCAGTTTGCGTTTCCGGGAGATATCGCCACCGTAACATTTTGCCAATACATTCTTGCGTATGGCACTGATGTTTTCCCGCGCAATTATCTTCTGGCCTATCGCTGCCTGAATGGCGATCTCAAACATTTGTCTTGGGATAAGCTCTTTCAGCTTCTCGCACAGCCTTCTTCCCCAGTCCTGTGACTTGCTCCTATGAACGATTGCGCTTAGTGCATCAACTTTCTCTCCATTCAGCATGATATCGAGCTTCACCATATCAGACTCCCGGAAACCGATCAAATGATAATCGAGCGATGCATATCCACGGGAAATCGATTTAAGCTTATCAAAGAAATCGAATACTATCTCCGACAAAGGCATTTCAAAAGATAGCTCTACCCTGTCCGTTGTAAGATATTGTTGATTGATAATGATGCCTCGCTTATCCATGCACAAGCCAATGATCGGACCAATGTATTCCGATTTGCTGATGATCTGTGCCTTGATAAACGGTTCCTCAATGCTGGTCATTCTCGTTGGATCCGGCATCTCGGATGGCGCATTGATAAATATCTGCGCGCCGTCGGTCAGGAATGCCTGAAACTGTACGGAAGGTACCGTTGTGATCACAGTCATGTCGAACTCGCGCTCGAGCCTCTCCTGGATGATCTCCATGTGCAACATCCCAAGGAAACCGCATCGGAAGCCGAAGCCCAATGCCGCAGAAGTCTCCAATTCCCAGACGAGCGATGCATCATTGAGCTGCAATTTCTCCATCGAGGAGCGAAGTTCTTCAAATTCAGTTGTGTCTACAGGATAGATGCCGGCAAAGACCATTGGTTTTACCTGCTCGTACCCTCTCAACGGCTGACCGGGGTTAATGGCATTGGTAATGGTATCGCCGACGTGTACCTCACGAGCGACCTTGATTCCTGATATCAGATATCCTACGTTGCCCGCACTTATCTCCTTCCGGGGATGCTTGTCAAGTTTCAATATGCCGATTTCGTCCACACCGTATTCGCTGTCGGTCCCGATGAACTTTATTTTTTCACCGCTTCGTATGGTGCCGTTGAAAACGCGGAAATAAATCTCGATTCCCCTGAAAGAATTGAAAACAGAATCGAATATCATCGCCTGCAAAGGCGCTTTGGGATCGCCCTGCGGAGCTTTTATACGATGCACGACCGCATACAGGATCTCTTCGATTCCCTTCCCCTCCTTGGCGCTCGCCAGGATCACATCTTCGCGTCGGCAGCCCACGAGTTCCACCACTTCATCGGTAACTTCCTCCGGCATGGCGTGGGGCAAATCGATCTTGTTCAGCACGGGTATAATCTCCAGGTCATGCTCCAGCGCCAGATACAAATTGGATATGGTTTGCGCCTCAATTCCCTGACTTGCGTCCACGATGAGAAGCGCACCTTCGCACGCAGCAATTGAGCGGGAAACCTCGTAAGAAAAATCGACGTGACCTGGTGTATCGATAAGGTTCAGAACGTAATCTTTTCCATCCAGGTTATAATTCATCTGGATTGCGTGCGACTTGATAGTTATCCCTTTTTCCTTTTCCAGATCCATGTTATCGAGCACCTGTGCTTCCATCTGGCGCTCGTTAATTGTTCCGGTAAATTCCAATAAACGGTCGGCCAATGTGCTCTTGCCGTGATCGATATGGGCTATAATACAAAAATTCCTTATGTTTTCCATTACGCGCGCCGTGGAGCCAGTACGGTTAAGCCCCCCGGATTAGTCAAGACTGCAAAAGTAGGAATATAAACGGAGTAATGAGTTATGAGTTATAATGAGTTATGAGTTATGACTCCGCTAACATTTGAGGTAATGCTGCACCAGCCTTTTCAACTCTTCGACTTCGTCGTCAGGCATTTCATGTGGCGTAACGCGAACCAACAGTTCTGCCAGCGCCTGAGGTTGATAGCCCAGGGTAGCGGCGATTGTCCGGCAGAACATCAATTCTTCTTTATACATGCGCTCATCGATCTTCATAACCTGAACCATGCTAATGAGGTATGAGAATTTCTCATCGGCAGTGAGATCCTGAGGGAGTATGATGCTATGGCTTCTTTCAAACAAAGATTCGATCTGGTCCGGATATACATTGTTGGCCCTGCCAATGTTTATGATGTAGTTCTTTTCGCGGGCTGCCACAACACCATCAATCTGCGCCAGGCTGATAAGCAATTTTAGCTGATTTAATACAAGCATGGATCAACGGTTACATTGTTACGGTCATTTATCACTTGAAATTGTCATGCACTGACAACTATAAACAATTATTAACACATGAAATAACCCCAGAGTTTTTCCGGGTAAGTATTTTAGTGTTCTTCTGGTTTTGGCTGTTTCATTAGCCCCTTTAGCACTAGGCAAAACTTCAAAGAAGTTTAAACAATATTAACAAAATGCAGTCCAATAATGCTGACAGTCTTATTTTTTAAGGCAGAAAATTTATCTCTTAAGTCTCCATTAAGGGTTTTTTATATGGAAAAAGAAATAGACAAAATGATAGTAAGGCATCATCAGCGTATCAACGATATCAATAGATATTATCCTGATAATGACTATTTTCATGATTAGGTGCAACTTAACAAAGTAGAATTAATATGAGGTAAAATTAGTCTGACCTTACGTCTGTGTTTAATGTGATCCCCGCTGGTCGTTTCTTCCTTATACAACACAACGGTCTGGAAACGAAAATATTGAAGTACTAGTGGATTGAGGGCGTAATGTATCAATGCTGTGAACTTTCACAGAATATCCGATAATACCTGCATTTGCGCCGTAGAGAAGAAGCCAGTTGTTTTTTAAATTCTTTTGAGAGTTGAAAAATATACTGCCTGCTAACATTACCGGTCGATCCAATCCTTCATCACCATCAAAAAATATTATCACTTCTCGAGGCGAAGCCGAAGATCCCGCGCTTTCGCGGGATGTAGCCCACTGTTTGATGGCTTGCTCATGTTCCGCAGTAAATCCGTTCGTGCCATAGCATGCAACTACACTGACCAGGTGGGATGTAATGCCTTCAAGTTGATAAAGGGTCGCTGCATCGATCACCGCTTCCGTTAAAATTAAAGTTTGTGCGCTCGCGTGCGGCCAGCGTGGGAACAACCCTTTTCTTTCCGATGTGTAGTAGTGACGTTGATCAGTGTTGTTATAAATGCTCCTTCCGCAAAAGCTCACAACCTTATCTTCTTTATCGCGTAGGGGAAAGATCACGCAGTGTTTCATCTTCGGCCAGCTGGTGGCATTGAAGCCTACACGAAATGCCTGTGGATTTATTATATGTTCCGGCTTCGTAAATACTGTTGGGCTTTGTCGCTCTTCTTCAAGTTCGTTTCAAAAACTTTGAAGAGCTTGTCGAAGGGTTGTTGAGTGGATTCAGGTTCGTGGTTGTCAGCAATCATAGATATGGCTTTTAGGATGGCTTCGTGTTTGGTGAGGTTCTCTCTATGAAGTATAAAATCAATCTGGTCGATGGCTTTGTTATGAAGCTTGCAGTTGCTTGAAAAGCAGTACACGGTGTTGGTTTCAAAGTATATCTGCATGCCCCCGATAAAAATAATACCGGTAGGCTGATGAAATCGTTAACATATTCCTAGGAAAGCAAGGCTCTTAAAAATTGCACATCAACACCTTCATAGAAATTGATGCGTCTGCCATCGGGCAGCACCAGTTCAAGAAGCACTGACCGTACCAGGGGTAAGCTCCTGGTACCTTTAACGGACAGCGGAACAAATCCAGTAACATTGCCATCCCCTGCAACCGCAGTTGTATCCTTCCCAACTTTTCCAAGCCAATACTGAAAAGCACTCAAGGCAACATCATGCTGTTTGCAAAATTCTTTCCGCGACAGATGGCTATCCTGCCAGTTTTGAATCAGCGAAAGCCATTCTTGTGAAGATCTTCTGATCATTGATATTTTTGTTTAACTCCCTGCACCGCAGGATCACAACAAAAATATTGAGCCAGGAAAGCTTAGAAAAGATGTGGTTTGTAGCATGCATACTCTCCGCTTATGCTTGCCGCAGAGTGCCGAGACGGACACGCTGCGGAGAAGTAAAAAGTTTACCAGTATGGAGCACAAATGCAAAGCCCGGCTACTACCAAGCTTCTTGTCGCGATACAATCGCTCTGCTCAAACACCCTCGTTACAAACGAGGGCGATGAGGGGAAACCTATACTCATCTTTAAGTTTAGTCGGTTAGTAGTGTTTCTTTGTATATAATTGAAGGATACTTTGAAAGTTTTATTGTGTAATTCCCTGCATTATTAGCAAACGTCAAATGTTTAATCCCGCCTTTTTTTAGAGTTATGAACTTAAGATAAGTTGCATCGGGAGGTAAATTTGTTAAAGTTGGTTGCAGCATAAATAAGGCTAAGCTGTCTCCATTTTCCTTATCATAAATAGTCCCCAAATTAGTTACTTCATCAAGTCTATTTTTCGAATACTCGATAGTTGTCTTACTCAGTCTTTTCGAGTTTAAGATCAAGAAGGGCTTTAAGCTTTCTTGAGTTCTAAAAAAAATAGTATCGCTTATATAGGTTAGAACGCCACAAAATGGTATCTGATTACAATCATTGCATGAAATTCGCAAAGAGTTTTTGAAAGGTTTAGTTTTTAAAGAACCGATCAAATCTTTAAAAGATTCTAAAGAATCAACTCTATAACTGTCATACATTTCACCAAAATATCCTTTTTTATTTCCACACGACAGAAATGCTACTAATAGAAAAAGAGAAATAGTTATAAAAAAAATCTTCATTATTTATTTTCTTAATTTAATGAATCACTCTTTTTGAGGTTTATCAACTCTTTAACCATTTTTCCAGCTGCGGAATCTTTTGGCACAATCTCTTTTAAATCATTTCCTTTTGCATCCGGTATAACTTGGCCATACGGATCAGTTATTGTTCTCTCCATGTACAGCCCCACAGCGGTCTTTCCATATAAATCATGCTCCTTATTCATGTCACCACTTTGTAAGTCAACATGCGCTTTCAACTCATGAAATATAGCTTCCGCATTGGTATATGCATCATTTTGTTTCAATGATTCATTCGACATCGAAATTAAGTGAATTGATTTTCCTTCAGATTTTGAAAAATCAACATTTTCAAAAGGTGTAAATGCGCTCTTTACTTCTTTGCTTAACCTACTATCCATCTTAAGTTTTGAATCTTTGCTAATACTAATACCATACTTATCACTCTTATTAGCATCGGGCACCGTCATCCCAGCAGCACTAGCATTACTGCCAAAATCTGCACTCGAAATGTAGACATCAACCTTATCACTCTTAACATATTTGTTATACAATTGACTACCTGAGATGGTTCTTATCATAGCCCTTGTTGCTTTCTTAAGTTCACCGCTAGCGTTGACAAAGTATATTTTTCTTCCATCTGGGTCTATTGCGTTCAGTGGGTTATTCGCCAAATAGCAGTATGGTGTAATTGCTGAATACTTCTCCGCAAACGGATCCACACTCAACCACACACTCGTCCTGGCATCATAATACCTTGCCCCATAGTAATACAACCCCGTCTCCTCATCTTGTTCCTTCCCATTAAACAAATATGGAGTTCTATCCGTGTTAGAGTGCTCTTCCACAAACGTCTCGCCGAACGCAAAGTACTCCAAGTGCTGGTAAACCTCACCGCTTGCATCCGTAACATAACTCGTACTTCCTAAATGGTCAGGATGGTAGAAATAAAGGAACTTCTCTGCGGTGCTGGTGCTTCCACCTTTAATTTGACCGGGGGGCACTTTACCACTTTTACCTGCAGTGAGTATTTGTCCATCTGCTCCAAGGAATTTCAGGTTCTTCACAATGGCATCCACCAACTGCCGTGATTTTCCGGAGTAATTGATTTTATCACCTCCCGCTTTGAGCGGCCCCTTGCCGTTGTTATCAAAGCCGCTACCGAGCTTACTTACAATCCGTTGCCCTTCTATGTAGTGGTGCTTGGTGTAGCCACCGCTTCTCAAAACAATGTAGGGGTTCACGTACACCTGGTAATTGCCCATGCCACCGCTTCCGGCTTTTAACTCACCGTTTACAAAAACACGCTGGCCGATGCTCTTGCCTTTAATTACACGCTCGCCAGAGGCATCGTAGATATAATGATAGAACGCACCATTGTCCTGCACGGAACGTAAACGGTTTTCTTCATCCCACATCATGTTCCTGCGCTGTCCGCTCTTATCGCTTGTCCAACCCGATTGATTTCCGTTGGCATCATAGGTGTATGTCTGGTCACCGATGTGTATTGGTGCATGAGGCTGTTCTTCCCCATACGCATACGCCATGTTATAGGTGGTCTTCTTCTCCGGTCAATCACCAGCCAGTAACCCAACGGCTCTGCCGGAAGTTTGTTAACATCAATGTATAATTCGGTGGCTAATTTATTTGCTGTCAATCCTGTGGCTGTAACCATCCACTTACGCTCTACAATTGATAAAACAGAATCCGCACCGAGACCTGGTTTTGTACTTAATGGAACAAGAGGCTCAAGCGAATTTTGTACTTAATGGCAAGCCGTTATCGCCCCATAGAACGAAATCCTGATTGTTGATGGTAGCTGTGTTTTCAACATTGGATGCTGTTAATATTCCAGCACTCACAATAAGCAATGCAGAATCATAAGCACTGCCGGATTGCTTTTGATGTAGTTTGAAAAAATCATCCCGGCCAATTCCGGCAATGTTTGTGCCATAGCCGGAATTTTGCTCAACATGCCATAGTACCTTTTCACCTGAGCTTACAAAATTTCCTCCCTTTAATCCTGTACCATATTTAATGGCGAGATAAGTTTCATATTGTAGGCGCTCAAGAAAAGTCAATGTCCGGTTAAAAACTAAAAGTTCTGCTAAAGAACCTTTGAATTGCTTATAAGTTTTTGCTTTGCCTGCGCTTCCCAAGGCCATGAACGCGTTAGCTGAAGATGTTCCCGTTTTGTCCCAGTTTTGTAAGACCGAATTGAGAATGGTGATCTTTTCATTCTTGCCATAAGTGTCTGCAACGGTATCGGGGCCAATAGCCCGTCTTGTGGTCAGAAGGATATTCCTTGATAAGGATTGCTCTGTTCCCCAGATGCCCCGCTCAGTAGTATCTGAAGATTGAAAAACAGCAAAGATTGAAAGCTCCGCTAATCCCTCAAGGCTATAAGGTATTGTCAGGTAGTCATCAACCCCATCAAACATAAGCGACTTGTTAAAATTGATGGCACCAAACGATGAAGGAGTAGTGGTGGATGAGGCTCCGACCGCATCATTCTTAAAAAAACTGATATCCGTCCATTTAGTGGAACTTAAAATACTTTGATCAGCCTTCAGCCATATACGAGGGCCAGTTAAGCTATCTGTAGTCTGAGCATTGGTGAAAAAAGAGCATACGATTACTAGGCATGCAGTGATCAGGTAAAAAATGGAATAAAAGCAGGTTGTAACTGGCAATTAGCAGTGCACAGTTTTCGGTAAATAAGAATACACAGTTTTCGGCAACCAGAATGCACAGAATTTGGCAACCAAAGTGCACAGTTTAAAAGCGATCTTCGCGGGTTTAAAAACCAGCGAAAATGAATGTTCACTTAGCCAAATTCATCATGTATTACGATGCACACAAATTGGACCGGGATGGTTATTCCGTGTCCAGGATCAGCCAGTTATTAGGCCTTAACAGGCGT
>JANNPM010000358.1:0-2572 GCA_031400145.1 Chryseolinea sp.
AGCTTACGATCTTATCATCCTTGTCTTTGAGCGGGAAGATCACGCACTGCTTCATCTGCGGCCAGCTCGTAGCATTGAAGCCGACTTGTGCTGCTTCTGCGCTGATGTGACGGCTTTTTTAATACCGCTTTGCATATTCGCTTTTCTTGAAGTTCGCCTGGAACACTTTAAAGAGTTTCTCTAGTGGTTGGTGGTTAGGCTCTCCAGGATTAAGCAACGTCTTTGCTTTCTCTATCGCTTCGTGTTTGCTCAGGCTCTCTTTGTGAAGGATAAAGTCTATCTGATCAATGGCTTTGCCATGAAGATTGCAGTTACTTGAAAAACAAAACACCCTGTTGGTTCTGCATACACCTGCATACTTGGTGTCTTGTCATCATGGAAGGGACAACATAGCCTTTTATTCTTATCAGCTTTCAGACCATAGTGATCAAGTACCTGGGCAATGCTAACCTGCTCTTTGATCTGGGCTATCTCCATCAGCTTGCAGGTTTATCTGCCGAAGCTGTAACGCAGGCAGGTTTAATGATGATCTCCTGGTCTTTAATGGTGATCTCCACTTGCTCTCCGACCTTAAAACCGGACTGTTCAAGCCATACACCGCGTAAGCGAAGTTCCGATACGATCCGGCCATATTAAGACGATGCCAGGGCGCGGTGCTTAAAGCAGATTTTCAATTTACGGCTAGCCATAAAAATATTTACGTGAGACTTATTTGTCTCAAAAGTAACAGACCTATCTCATTTAAGCAACACCTTTTAAGTTTTATTTGAGACTTTTTATAAGCTTATTTGAACAAAATAAGGTAACAAACTGTCTCTTTAACATCATTTGGTTATGAATATAGGCGCTAGAATGGCCGAGCTACGCAAGCAAAAGGAACTTTCGCAAACAGATTTTGCTAAAGCCATTGCGGTTTCCCGGGAGATGATTGGACGCTATGAACGGGACGAGGTTATGCCCTCCATTGAAGTGGCTAAAAAAATTGCTGATGCTTTAGGTGTATCATTGGATTATCTGGCCGGCGAAGGCTTAAATTCTAAATTTGATAAACAAACTGTGAAGCGATTAGAAGATATCGAAGCGCTTCCCCTGGAAGAAAAAAATATAGTCTACAAAATGATCGACATGGCCTTGGTCTATAGTAAAACCAAAAAGGCTTTAGCCGGATAAAAATTTAAAAAGATTATGAAAGTATTATTGGACATCAAAGACGATAAAGCTGCATTCGTGCTGGAGGTGCTTAAAAACTTTTCTTTCGTTAAAGCCAAGCCGCTTTCTGAACAGAAGGCAAAACTACTAGAGGAAATCCAGGAAGCCGTTAACAATGTGAACCTGGCCAAACTTGGTAAACTAAAGCCTAAGCCGCTTAACGAGTTATTGAATGAGTTATAATGTTGTTACCATTCCGCCTTTTGACCGACAGCTTAAGCGTCTGATTAAAAAATATCCTTCACTCAAAAAAGAAATTGCCGAACTCGGAAAACTCCTTACCGAAGATCCGGCATCAGGAACTCCTTTAGGTAATGACTGCTATAAAATTAGACTTGCCATTACTTCCAAAGGAAAAGGTAAATCCGGTGGTGCAAGGGTGATTACCCATCTTTACATTCAAGCCAGCCTTGTCTATCTCATCGCTATCTATGATAAATCTGAGCAGGAAAATATCCCTGATAAACAAATAACCAAATTGCTTGAGCTTATCGACTAAGTGGTTGTTGATTCATTACAGTTCTTGCAGAGTTCACTTGTTGTCGAACAATCTCACCATTGATCTTATCCATGCTAAATGGCCCGCTAACAGTTGAGCCATCAATGGCAACTTGGTCCTCCATGCCATCAACATCAACGGCTATGATCGGCTTATTCCCGGCGAACTGATACGGTGTATACCAAGGATAAGAAGCTGCTAATGGATCTCTCGATTTAAATCTTGCAATAGTAGGGTCGTAGATCCTAAAACCATAGTCATACGCAGTGCTACCCCACTCACCACCATCATCCTTCCCCTTCCCATTAAACCCATACCTATACAACCCTGTACAACTCTCAGGCAAAACTTTTTCAACCCCTTACACCGTGTTTTCAAAGAACTTCTTTCCAGTGGTTTACTGTGTGTGATTCAAAGATACTTTCTTTTTTCATCTGAAGAAAAAAACCAGCGCCAGGAGCCGAGTTCCGAGGCAGTAAAAAACCAAATGTGTAGTCATTTGTACATCTTGCTACTGCCTATTTTCGGCAGTTTAGACAGTCGCCGAGCGAAGGAAAAGGGTTAAAGTTTTTTGAAGGTGATCTCGCTTGCTCTATATACTCTATTCAGGACACAAAACTTTATGGCAGGATCAGCTTCAAAAAAATGATGCAAGCCAACTGCTCATGATCTTCATATCACCATGCCTGTCATGCGCTGCTAAAGCTTGTGCACTTGTATTTTGCATTTCTGCTCACGCTGAGAACTGATGAACTTTCCCTATCAGCAATGAACGGTGAGTCCATGCGCGCCCGCGCCAGGCGTGTGGGGGTGCGGGGGAGCCTGGCGCGGATCAAGGCGCGCACGAACAATGGGGCTGTGGCC
>JANNPM010000367.1:0-15855 GCA_031400145.1 Chryseolinea sp.
GAAAAATGTTTTGGAAGAAATACACCAGGATATGTTATTGTTTACAAAGATCTGCTCAGAGAGCCGGTCATTTGAACTGATGCTGCGCAATCCCATAGTGAAGCACGAGAAAAAGCGTGACATCCTCGAAAAGATATTTAAGGGAAAAGTGAATGAATTGACGATGGCTATCCTTGATATTCTAACAAGAAAGAATAGAGAACCGTTGCTTCCCGCCATTGCACAAGAGTTTCACACATTGTACAATATTTATAAGGGCATCGGGAAAGCAAATATCACCACGGCTGTGCCACTCGATGCGAGCCTGAGAGCCGAATTCGAGACGATGGTGAAGCAGATCAGCAAGCAGGATAAGGTTGAGCTTACAGCCAATGTGGACGAAGAAATGATTGGAGGTTTTATCCTGAATGTCGGAGATCTTCAGGTCGACGCCTCCGTCAGGAATAAGCTTAAAGCGTTAAAAGTAAAATTAAGTCACAATCCGTATATAAAGGAATTTTAATCTCTAAAGAATCATGGCAGAGATCAGACCAGAAGAAGTATCAGCAATATTACGTGAACAGCTTTCACAATCGAGGACCGAAGCACAACTGGAAGAAGTGGGAACGGTATTAACTGTTGGCGATGGCGTTGCGCGCATATACGGACTTACACAGGCACAGGCCGGCGAGTTGATCGAATTTGAGTCCGGACTAAAGGCTCTTGTATTGAACCTTGAAGAAGACAACGTAGGGGCTGTACTCTTGGGGGAATCCAAAGGGATAAAAGAAGGGGATACCGTAAAGCGCACTGGCAAGATTGCCGCTGTGAATGTCGGTGACGGCTTGTTGGGTCGTGTAGTCGATACGTTGGGAAAGCCAATTGATGGAAAGGGACCCCTCAGCGGCGAGCTGTACGAAATGCCCCTTGAGCGCAAGGCGCCCGGTGTAATTTTCCGTCAGCCGGTAAATGAACCGTTGCAAACCGGTATCAAGGCCATCGATTCGATGATACCGGTAGGCCGCGGTCAACGGGAGCTTATTATCGGCGATCGTCAAACCGGCAAAACTGCTGTTGCCCTCGATACCATTGTTAACCAGCGGGAGTTCTACGAAAAGGGCGAGCCTGTATTTTGCATTTATGTAGCCATCGGCCAAAAGGCATCTACCGTGGCCAACGTGGCGGCTGCGCTCCAGAAGGCCGGAGCCACACCGTATACGGTCATCGTTTCCGCGTCTGCCTCCGACCCTGCACCCATGCAGTTCTTTGCTCCCTTTACAGGTGCAGCAATCGGAGAATACTTCCGCGATACCGGCCGCCCGGCACTGGTGATTTATGATGACTTGTCCAAGCAGGCAGTCGCATACCGCGAAGTATCTTTATTGCTGAGAAGGCCCCCCGGACGCGAAGCTTATCCTGGTGACGTATTCTATCTTCACTCCCGGTTGCTGGAGCGCGCTGCAAAGATCATTAACAACGATGCGATCGCGAGAACCATGAACGACCTTCCTGCTTCTATCAAACATCTTGTTAAAGGTGGTGGCTCGCTTACGGCGCTTCCAATCATCGAAACACAGGCCGGTGATGTGTCTGCATACATTCCAACGAACGTTATCTCTATCACAGATGGGCAGATATTCCTGGAAACCAACCTTTTCAACGCTGGTATCAGGCCTGCTATCAACGTGGGTATCTCCGTATCACGCGTGGGAGGTTCTGCTCAAATTAAATCCATGAAGAAGGTTGCCGGTACACTCAAGCTCGATCAGGCACAGTTCAGAGAGCTGGAAGCCTTTTCCAAGTTTGGATCTGACCTTGACGCGGCGACAAAGCTGACTATCGAGCGCGGCAGAAGAAACACTGAAATACTAAAGCAGGATCAATACGCGCCTGTGCCGGTAGAAGAACAAGTCGCGATCATCACTGCTTCGACCCGTGGATTTATGGACAGGGTTCCGGTCAACAGCGTGAAAGAATTTGAGAAGGAGTACCTTGAGATGCTTCGACTCACGCACCGGCCAGTGTTGGATAACCTGCGTGCAGGAAAGTTTGAGGATGGTGACGTTGACATTATGAAACGAGTCGCATTGGATCTTTCAGCGAAATTCGCTGCCTAACTGAGAACAGACATTCCGAACGGTATGGCGAATTTAAAAGAAGTAAAGAATCGTATAGCATCGGTGATGAGCACCCAACAGATCACCAAAGCCATGAAGATGGTGGCGGCTGCCAAGTTGCGTCGGTCACAAGAGCGGATAACACAAATGCGTCCTTACGCGGTAAAGCTGGAAGCGATCATAAGAAATCTTTCTGAAGGGCAGGATTCCAATGAAATGGATAGCTGGTTCAGTCAGGCCAGAGAAGAAAGAAGAATATTGATCGTGGCGATCAGCTCCGACAGGGGTTTGTGTGGATCTTTCAACAGCAACATATTTAAAGGCGTAATGCGGCTGGTGCTGGAACGATATGAAGATCAATACCGAAAGGGAAATGTTGTTATCCTTCCCATCGGCAAAAAAGCAACTGAGTATTTCCGCAAGCGTAACTTCCAGCTTATCGATAGTTACTCGGAGATACTATCTGGTGTTAACTTCAACCAGGCTGCCGCTGTAGGCGACTCCGTTATGCGCGCGTTTCGCGAAGGACGATTCGATAAGGTTGAAATGGTCTACAACGAGTTCAGGAACGTTGCCACGCAGATTCTTCAGGCGCAGCAGCTGCTTCCAGTTGTATTGCCGATTACGACTACGACCAGGGCGAATCCCGTAAATTACCTATACGAACCCGACCAGGGCGACATCATTTCAGATCTTTTACCCAATGCGTTGAAGGTCCAGCTTTACAAGGCGATATTAGATTCTAATGCCGCGGAGAATGGAGCAAGAATGACAGCGATGGATAAGGCCACAGAAAACGCCGGCGACTTACTCAAGGAGCTAAGATTAAGTTATAACCGCTCACGCCAGGCTGCAATCACAAAGGAAATTCTTGAAATAGTCGGCGGCGCAGAAGCACTGAAGAACCAGTGAAAAGTTGCGGACCGAGTGGTTGCAGGAGTCGGCAGGCCTAACCCGTCTCCGCAAAGGCTCTGCATGTCCTTCCGGGGACTCCGTTTTGCGCACTCCGCGCCATCGCCGCATACGGCGGTGAGCATGTGAACCGGCCGCTTATCGAGCCCACCACGAACCACTCAAACTATTGCAAAATTCGACGATCAGGTCGTCGACCGTAAGTACAGTCTGTCCAAAAAGTCTGGTAAACCAGACGGCAAAAGACCTTTTTTAACTTATCTTGCAATCCGTTCCACGCCCGAGAAAGCCTTACCCATTAATGTCCTAGTGCCGTTTACAAATATGCAGGATCTTATAAGGCATTTGCCGGCAGTAATTTACGAGTACACTATTCAATCCGACGGGACGAGAAGATTTAATTTTGTAAGTGAGGCGTGCCACTCAATTCTTGGGCTTAACCCTGAAGAGGTGATGCGCCGCCCGGCGCTCATGGAAGAAATTGTGCATCCGGATGATGTCGAAGATTTTCGCCTCAGCTCGGCCGCTTCCGAACTCGCCCGGGAAGAATGGAATTGGCAGGGCAGAATGATTATCCGCGGCAACACACGTTGGATTGAGATCCGTTCCAACCACGACCTTTCAGAAAGCAGTACGACCGTGAGGCGGGGAATCATTCAGGACATTACTGCCCGTAAGGAAAGTGCCAAGGAAAGCGAGGTAAGACACCGTTCGATGGTGGAACAACTACTATACGAACACAAGCTGGCTGAAACCCGGATCAAGAAGAACGAGACATTGCTTGCACAACTCTTCCGCACGATACCCATGGCCGTCGTATTGCTTACCGATTCAGGAAAGGTCGCGCAGGTTAACAGAGGGTTTGAAGATATGTTTGGCTATTCACTGGCCGAACTTAAAGACCGGAGTATCAACGACTTTATCGTTCCCGAACATTTGACCCACGAAGGCGTCGACCTTCACAATCTGATCGCCAGTCATCAGGTGATCAACATCGAAACGATCCGGCGACACAGGAATGGGAAGATTGTCAATGTGTTGCTCTATGGACTACCTGTAATGATGGACAGTGAAACGATCGGCATTTACGGCGTATATGTCGATATCACAGAAAGAAAGCGCATAGAGGAGGAGTTGCAAATCAGAAATGCTGAGCTTGACAATTTCGTTTACAAGGTTTCGCATGATCTGCGCGCACCCCTTTCCTCCATCCTTGGGCTGGTGAACCTCTCCAGGCTTCCGGGCAATACCGATAATCCCATAGACTATATCGATATCATTGGCACCAAGGTTGCGCACCTTGATCATTTCATTTCAGACGTGCTGAGCCATTCCAAGAATCTAAAGATTGATGTAAGTGTCAGCAAAGTAGATTTTGCGGCCATCATTGATGAAACATTTAACGATCTTAACTATCTCGAAGGCGCGAAAGGGATTAAAAGGATGGTAAGGATCGAAGGTATAGATTTTCATAGCGATCCGTGGCGCGTTGCAGAGATCCTGCGAAATCTGATATCGAATGCCATCAAGTATAGAAAGCTTGATCAGGTAAGTTCTGAGATCGCGATCAAAATTTGCGTGGATCACCTGCGCGCGGAGATAAGTTTTGCCGACAATGGCATCGGTATTGACGAAGCGAACCTGGCGAAAGTTTTTGAAATGTTCTACAGGGCAACAGAGCAATCTGATGGCTCCGGCATTGGATTGTATATTGTGAGAAATGCGGTCGAGAAATTGGGAGGGCAGATTTCCGTCGCAAGTCGCGTTGGTCAGGGCACGCGGTTCACACTTCTTCTGCCTAATCGCATCAACAGCGTGATCAGCAACGCTAGGTCTGTTGCTGACGTCCGCTAGCCATGGTGATTCGCGAAGTCCGGACAACAGCAGACGCGAGAGAATTTCTCATGCTCCCCGTCACTTTATACAAGAACGAGCGCTATTGGATAAGACCGCTGGA
Organism: Chryseolinea sp.; assembly: GCA_031400145.1. Classification (GTDB taxonomy): domain Bacteria; phylum Bacteroidota; class Bacteroidia; order Cytophagales; family Cyclobacteriaceae; genus Chryseolinea. Next base: position 4,966 of record JANNPM010000367.1, read on the forward strand.
CAAAGATGTCGAGACGGTGTTTGATCCAAGCCAGAATAAGACTTTCAGGCACGGTGAATGTATCCGGTGGATACTCGTAAATGATGCCGGTAAGACGATTGGACGCGTGGCAGCCTTAATCAACCAGAAGACCGTGCTGAAAGGCAACGATCAGCCTACTGGCGGAATGGGATTTTTTGAATGTACGAACGATCGCAATGCGGCATTTGCATTACTTGACCAGTGCCGTTCATGGTTGGCGTCAAAAGGTATGGAAGCCATGGACGGACCTGTAAACTTCGGTAGCCGTGACCGGTGGTGGGGACTTTTGATCGAAGGGTTCGATCGTGAACCGAATTATCAATGCAATTATAATTTTCCTTACTACAGGGACTTCTTCGAAGCTTACGGCTTTCAGGTTTACTTCTATCAGCTAACTTTCCACCGGACAGTACAGGGACCGTTGTCACCAAAGCTTTCCGTGAAGGCGGATGCGGTCGCCCGCGATCCGGACTATTCCTTCCGGCACCTTAAGAAGGCAGAGATCGTTAAGCTTCCGGAATATTTACTGAAAGTCTATAATGACGCCTGGGCAAATCGAAACGAGAATCCGGAGCTTTCCCTGGCACAGGCGCGTGTGCTGGTGAAACAAATGAAGCCAATTATCGATCACCGCCTTTTGTACTTCGGCTTCTACCGCGGCGAGCCTGTGAGCTTCTTTCTGTCCTTGCCGGAGATCAACCAGATACTAAAGTTCGTCGATGGAAAGCTTGACCTTGCGGGAAAGCTAAAGTTCCTTTGGCATACGCTTCGTAAGACAAACCGGAAGGCATTCGGTATTCTCTTCGGCGTCGCACGTGCCCATCAGGGCAAGGGGCTCGACGGCGCGATGGTAATGGAATCCCGAAGGGTGCTGCAGGAAGAATACAAGCGATATGATGAATATGAGATGAACTGGATTGGTGACTTTAATCCCAAAATGATCAACGTTGTTCACCAGGTAGGTGCTGACGTCGTTAAACGACACGCCACCTACAGGAAATTATTTGATCCCGGCAAACCGTTCAGAAGGGCGCCTATCCTGCATTAGATAATCAAATATTATGATGTCCGGCAGACGAAAAATTGCGTTCCGGATAGTATCTTTTTTCTAGTTTCGTGCCGAGGCAGTGGATATGAACGCAAAGACCGGAGTATTGCTCATCAACCTGGGGACGCCTGATAGTCCCTCAGTGAGAGATGTGAGATCATATTTATCGCAATTCCTGAATGATCCGCGAGTCATCGACATCCCTTGGATAAGCCGGAAGATACTGGTCAACCTGATTATTGTCCCCTTTCGGGCGCCAAAGTCAGCGGCCATTTACAAGAAGCTATGGACTGCTAATGGCTCACCATTATTATTTCACAGCCGGAATGTTTCGAAGCTGCTTCAGGAATCGCTGGGCGAAGCGTTCAGGGTGCATCTTGCCATGCGCTATAAGAATCCGTCCCTACCGGATGTCATGGAACAAATGCGTAAAGGGAATTATTCAAAGATCATTGTAGTACCCATGTTCCCTCAATATGCCTCTGCCTCAACGGGATCCGCCCATGATGAGGTGATGCGTGTGTTGCGCCGCTGGTGGGTCATTCCGGATGTAAAGTTCATTAGTCAATATTATGATCATCCCACTTTTATAGATGCATTGGTGAAAAGAGGTAAGCAATATGATCTGCAGGATTATGACCATATATTGTTTTCCTATCACGGTTTGCCGGAGCGTCATGTCGATAAAGTATATGATTCAGGATTATGTTCCGATCACGACTGTGAGCACGAAATTACGGAGGAGAATAAGTTTTGCTATAAGGCTACCTGCTACGCAACCACCAGGCTATTGGCATCGCGCCTGAACATTCCTGCCGGGCGTTATACAGTTTGTTTTCAGTCGCGCCTCGACAAGGCGTGGCTGAAACCTTTTTCCGACAAGGTTGTGGAAGACTGTGGCCGGAAGGGAATGAAAAAAATACTCGTATTTTCTCCGGCATTTACGGCAGACTGCCTTGAAACAATCATAGAGATCGGCGAAGAGTACCAGGATATCTTCAAAGCCAACGGTGGCCAAAAGGTTCAGCTTGTTGAAAGTCTGAATGAACATCCTCTTTGGGTTCAGTGTTTAAAAGAATTGGTTCTCGGAACTTGAAAGGCATTAACCGCAACGCAACGGAGACGCAAAGATTCCGCTAAGGAAATACAAGCTCTTTGCATTTCCTTAGCGCACTCAGCGTCTCCGCGGTTAATGCCTTTCAAGTTGCGGCAATCTTTAAGACAGCCTCAACAAACCTATCAAGGTCTCTAGTGGTTGTGTAGACGTGCGGCGTCACGCGCACACCGCTGATATTTTCCCACTTGATGGCTACGGTATGAATCTGATGTTCGCCCATCAGCTTGTTTGCCACGGTTTCGGGGTCCAACCCCTCGATCGAGAAGTTACCCAGGGCGCACGAAAATTCCGGACGAAGTGAAACGTTAAGTTTAACTCTTGAGTTCTTAGCCACCTTTTCACACCAGTAAGTCTTTAGATAATGCAATCTTTCTGCTTTGCGTTTGCTGCCTATTGCGTGATGAAAATCAATGGCCTGACCTATTGCCTGCTCCGGTGCGAATGACCGGGTACCCAACGCTTCGAACTTCCGGATATCTGAACTCTGTGGCGTTGCATTCGGGAAGAGCGGCCACAGTCCTGCTATGTGTTCCTTCTTCACGTACAACATGCCGGTTCCGAATGGTGCACATAACCACTTGTGCAGGCTTGTGCCAAAATAATCAGGATTGAAGTCTGATACTTTGAAATCCATATGGGCGAAAGTATGCGACCCGTCAACGATCGAGATTATATTTCTCTTACGGGCTTCCGCGCAAAGTTTTTTAACCGGCATGATCTGTCCCGTCCAGTTGATCATATGAGTGATGTGCCAGATCTTAGTCTTTGGTGTCGTGGCGCTCACAAAGGCTTTGACGATGTCATCTTCATTCTCGAATGGAAGCGTAAGGTTCAGCCAGTTGATCTTAATCCCTTCTCGCATCTCCCTCTGTTTCCACGCATGTATCATGTTCGGATAATCCTGTTTCGTCATGATGATCTCATCACCCTTTTGCAAGGTTAAGCCCCATGTTACGGTCGCCAGCGCCTCCGTTGTATTTCGGTTTATGGCAATTTCTTCAGGCAATACGCCGGCGAGGTCTGCCAGTTTTCTTCTCAACGGCTCTCTTCCCTTGTCGAGTATCTGCCACATGTAATACGTTGGAGCCTCATTGCTCAGACGGTAATAGCGGTCAACCGCATCCTGAACGACTTTTGGCTGCGGGCTCACACCGCCGTTATTTAAATTAAGGATCGTTGGCGATACCGTGTAAGCCTGTGTAAGTCTGCTCCACAATTCCTCATCGGCGTCGGCATCAATGGAAGGAAGCTTGTTCAGCAAAACCAGCGCATCCGATACATCTTCAGCGGCAGCTTGAATAAATGGAGCGAGTGATAAAGCGCCCGCGACGCCGACAGATTTTTGAAAGAATGCTCTTCTGGTGGTCATGGAGTTTAAGGTTAGGACTATTGGAAATTACAAAAAAGCCGGGAGTTGTATCACTAAAAGGTGTTGAGCATAGAAGAAGTTTTTGTAAACGTTTGTGGAAAGCAGTGGAAGTGTACACCTGACCAGATTCCTGGGACGCGGCTGCCCAGGTATGCGGCCTTCCGTCTAGGTGGGCGCTATTCTTTCATCATATCTCTCAGCTCTATCTCCAGCGCCCGCGTACTAATAATGATCTCGTTCAATGACAGCGCAAGGGAAAAGAGCAGGCAAAGAAGGCTAAGTCCGAATATTCCAAATGCCACGCTTTCGTACTGGAGATAAAAAAACAGCATGCTGAGCACACACAAGAAGAAGCTGATTATTCCCATCGCCTGCATTTGCTTCACGAGTACCAACCTCTTTTTTAGGTTTTCAATTTGTGGTTTGATGATGGCGCGGTCCTCCTGAACCTGCTTGTACTTCGCATGCAGGTTCCGTATTAACGTTGCCAGTGCGAGAAATCTGTTTGTGTACGCAAGCATCATCAGCGTGATGGCCGGGAATAGGAGCGCAGGGGTATTGATTGAAATCTGTTGCATAACATGTGTTGTTATTGAATGCGTTGTAATTTTCTCAATGATTTTGCAAGCCCGCCAATCACGCCGACAGAGATAAGTGTCATGCATCCACCAAAGATCACCGAGGGAACAACACCCAATAGCCTTGCGGCGAGTCCCGACTCAAACATTCCGATCTCATTTGAAGAGCCGATAAAGATGTGATTGACAGCGGAGACGCGTCCTTTCATATTTTCCGGCGTAAGGGTTTGCAATAACGTTCCGCGAATGATAACGCTCACGCAGTCAAACATGCCGCTCAGCATCAGCAACGTCAGGGACATCCAGAAATTTGTGGAAAGCGCAAAAAGGATCATGCATACACCAAAGCCGCCAACGCAGTATAACATGATCATCCCCATGTTTTTCCGGATTGGGTGGTGGGTAATGTAGAACGCCATCATCAGTGCTCCAACAGAAGGCGAAGCCCTTAACAAACCTAATGCTTCGGGACCGGCATTCAATACTTCTTTTGCGAAAATGGGGAGCAATGCAACGGCGCCACCGAATAATACCGCGAACAGATCCAGCGATATAGCGCCGAGGATGATCTGGTTGTTAAATACAAAGCGAAGTCCGGCTTTGATCTTCTCGATGATGCCCTGTTCTTCGCTTTCAGGGGGCAGCGGCTTATTGTTTATTCCGATCGCCAGTGACAAACCACCGAGCATAAGCATCACATCCGCAGCATAGGATGCCTTCACTCCGAAAAAAGCGTATATAAATCCCCCTAACGCCGGACCGCCGATGGAGGCTGTTTCCCATAACGTGCTGTTCCAACTTATTGCGTTCGTGTACAGCTCACGCGGGACCAGTTGCGGCATGTAGGCAAAAAAGGCAGGCGTCAGAAATCCACGGGCGATGCCGCTGACAAAGATCACGGTATATATCGGCACGACACCAAATCTCAACAGCGGTTGACCGGCATCCACGGCAAAGAATAGCAAGGCCGCAGAGCATAGGAGCAACGTGGAAACACAGATCAGGATGATTCTCTTTCGTTGCACGATGTCAGCGATGTGGCCGGCGTACAAGGAGACGCTGATGGATGGTATCGCTTCGGCGAGGCCAATTAATCCTAAGGACAATGGATCATGGGTAAGTTCATATATCTGCCACGCTACGACTACCGATTGTATTTGGATGGCGAGTGTGATGCAAAACCTGGCAGAAACAAAAAGTCGGAAGTCAGGAAGCTTAAGGGCAGCGTATGGCCCGGTCGGAATGTTCATGTCAGCAATTTTTCGATTGCTTCAACGGCTGCCTTTTGCCGGAGGTCGCGTTCACCCTTTATTTCAACGAAGGGAACAGATTGATTCATCATCTCATGCAGGTAGCGTTCATATAACTCCTGTCGCCTGTGGGGATGCTCCCGCAACGGATCGGTTTCCCAGGGAACATCAACAAAGGTCAGCAGATACAGGTCATACCTGCGTGTTGCGATATGCTCCAGTATTTCTTCGTCACAAGTGCCGAATTTAAATTCACTCCAGACTTTAATAACATAAAGGTTAGTATCGCAGATCAGCAGCTTGTCGATCCCCAAGCCCCATTCATCTTCAATCCGCATCTGACCATGGGCAATCGTCAGCAGGTCGCTTTGTTCATAGGGACGGACAAGGTTACCGACGTAACCGCGGGCGTATTCAGGTACCCAGCTTGTCTGGAAATGGTGAGCAAGAAACTCTGACAAAGCGGACTTTCCCGTACACTCAGGACCAATCACCGCGACTTTTTTAACACTTGGAAGCCCAATTGAATTCACAGGGCGAAAATCGTTTATATTTCTCTAAAATTCGAGCAAAATTGGCATTCTAAACCGGATTGAATCGTGAATCGCAGAAAGGTCTTAAGAAGCATGGGTGCCAGCATCGGCGCAGGTATTATCCTGCCGGGCTGGCTGGTCGCCTGTAGCGGTGATGACCCCGTGCCAGGACCGTCTTATGAAGGCACAGTAGCCATCGTTGGCGGTGGCGCTTCCGGTTTATACGTCGCGGATATTCTGAAGGCAAAGGGCATAAAAGTGGTTATCCTCGAAGCTTCCGACCGCATTGGGGGCCGCGTCAGATCACTCAAGTCCAACGACAAACCATCATCGTCGCTGCTCTTCAATTCGCAAAGCCAGTTGGGTAGTGATTTCCCAAATGAGCTCGGAGCCACACTGATAAAAGGCTCGGATTCCGTATGGGCAAAGATCGTTCAGCAACTAAAGATCGGGACAGTCAACCTCAGCACCACCACAACCGATAACTTCTTCCTCGATGGCGCTTTCGCAGATGCTGCCGCAGTATCCGGCGACGCCGATGTGAATGCCGCTAAGAGTTTCCTCGCCAATCTTGGGTCACAATCGGGCGCCGGTTCCGTACAGGATGCGATCACGGCCGCTGGAATAACGCCCAGGGTACACGCCATTCTGAATTCATGGATCGGCAATTCATATGCTACGTCTAACGATCGCATGGGTGTACAGGGTATCGCCGAGGCTGTCGGTTTGCGCACCAGGAACAATGACCTGCTGACATTGATGGATAATCCGGTACAGGATGCGTTGCTATCCCGGTTCAGCAATGTTATTGAGGACGTACAATTAAACGCCGTGGTCAAGGAAATCAATTACAGCGGAGCAACGGTCGCAATCAGCGGCGAAGACGGCATCAGCGGTGAGTCCTTTTCAATGGATGTTGAAAAGGTTATCGTCACTGTGCCCATTTCTATACTTAAAAGCGGTGACATCAGCTTTACGCCGTCGCTTCCTGCTAACAAATTGTCGGCACTGGATATGATTGACATGGATGCATGCGTGCGTGTGCTGCTGGACTTCAAAGCAAATTTCTGGGGCGAATCGTCAGGCTTCCTGTTTGGCGGCTCTCAGGGTCCGGAATACCTTAACAGCGGCGCCGGCCGCAGCGTTTCGGGAAAGACTTTAAGCATTACTATTTCAGGAGAAAAAGCGTCAGTGTTCTCCGCGCTTGGCAAGGACGGCATACCGTTGCTGCTGGATGAGCTCGATTCAATATTTGGCGGCCAGGCCACCAAGAGCGTACGCCTGGATTCCAACGACAAGGTAATTGCAGTTATTCAGGATTGGTCATTAGAACCGTTCATTGGCGGCGGCGGATCATATTCGAAGGCGGGTGGAAACAATCAGCATCGCCTCGACCTTGCAGCACCGGTCAACGACATGTTGTTCTTCGCCGGCGAAGCGACAGACGGTACTGGTGAATTCGGCACTATTAATGGAGCGTTGCTTTCCGGTGAACGCGTAGCCACAGAGGTAATGGAATCAATGGGCATAGCGGAATGAAGTCTGGCAAGAAAATTCCGTCATTGCGTGGCATCGTTCCGAGACGTCGTCGAGGATCATGACCAGGCAATTCCTGTGCTACCACGTACGATAGTTCACCTACTTGAAACTCTGCGATATCTCGTGTGTGAGAATAAAGCAGCCCATTGCCAGAATAAACCAACCAAAAAAATTACGGAGCTTGGCTGAGGATATGCTTTGAGAGAGCTGCGTTCCGACAAGGATGCCGGTAATAGCCAAAAGGGTAATTGTGCCGAGAAACCTCCAGTTCATGTTGTAGTTCATAAGGTCTCCAAGAAATCCGGAAAAAGAGTTAATGGATATGATAAACAATGACGTTCCCACTGCCGTCTTGAAGTTAAGACCAGTAAGGATCATCAGGGCCGGGATGATGAGAAAGCCACCGCCTGCACCAACAAGTCCCGTGAGAAACCCAATCACCATGCCTTGAACAATCAACGCAACGGTTCGAATGCGGTCTTCTTCCGGCACGACCTCCTGGCGATCTTGTATCATTGAAACCGAAGCGAGAATCATCAGCACGGCGAAGAGTCCAAGCAGTAATTCATGTTTTGTAACCACAATCCAATTAGTCTGCCAGATCTGGTCAGGGATAGCGTGCACCAGCCATCGCCGCGTTACAAACGTGGTGATGATAGACGGAATTCCAAATAGCAGGCCTGTCCTGATATTGACAAGATGCTTTCTGTATTTTGAGATAGCACCCACAAAACTAGTAGTACCAACTATGAATAATGAATAGGCGGATGCGAGTACTATATCAATATGAAAGATATAAACCAGAATCGGTATAGACAAAATCGATCCACCGCCACCAAGCAAGCCAAGAATTAGGCCAATGCAGACGGAAGCGATATATCCAAAGATCTCGAGGGGCATGGCAGGTTACCGTCACATTCAAAGCCTGTCGTATTCAACAATGAAAACGTCCGGAAACTTATTCTGTACTTCTTCACGGAATTGTTCGGCCTTTTGTCGCGATGAAAACTGACCGATTATCAGACCGTAATATTTTACTCCATTGACCACCTTCACCTGAACGGTCACCTCTCTTTTATATGAGTTCTTCAGGTTATCTGCAAGCCGCATGAGGTTCACAAGCTCCTGGTAAGTTCCGATCTGTATACCGTATCCTGTTGGCTTAAGACGCGTCACCCCGAATTCATAAAATTCTTTTTCATCAACCGTCACCTGATCGATTGTTCGTCCCATATCACTGGTCTTGCCATCTCCGGGATCGGTGATCTCAAGCTTAACGTCTGCCAAACCCATATTCGTGAATCCCAGCTCCTCCGCGGCAGCACGCGAAAGGTCAATTACTCTGCCTTCAACATAGGGACCGCGGTCATTGATTGTAACCTCCACGCTTTTATCGTTCGACATATTTGTTACCCTGACTTTCGTTCCGAAGGGCAGCGTCTTATGAGCGGCCGTCAACTTGCTGTGCTTGTATTTTTCGCCGCTGGCCGTAGCAATGCCTTCAAATTTGTCTGCGTAAAAAGAAGCCTTTCCTGTTTGCACTTGCGCCGCGGCGAACCGGGTGGCCAACAACGAGGCGCTCAAAGCAAGAATTTTCAGGACATTCATGGGCGGAAGGATTAGTTTAGAGAAACTTTAAGGGTCAAAATTAATGTTGCAGGATGAATATCAAAAAGCTACAAGCTGAAAGCTGCTGGGTGTGCCATTGAAGAATTGCCGGCGTCGGATAGCCGAGCAATTCAATGTGAGTCAGAGAAATCATTACACTGGATCAACATTGAGGACTGCACACGGGCTAGAAGCTTGCAGCTAGAAGCTTGCAGCTCTTCCGCTTAGTACCAAAAGCTAATCATGACTGTTGTCTTAACTAAACAGATCCGTTTTAGGGGATTAGCCTATTAAGTTATATCTTTACCCGGCAAATAATAGATCGTAAATTATTTGCCATGCCGCTCGATACCTCCAAATTCCTCTTTGAAGCCCTTACGTATGACGATGTGCTTCTCGTTCCTGCCTATTCCGAAGTTCTCCCCCGCGAAACGGATACTTCAAGCAAGTTAACTTCAAATATTAAGCTGAACATCCCGTTGGTTTCCGCTGCAATGGACACCGTGACAGAGGCTGAACTTGCCATTAGCGTGGCTATGGAAGGAGGTCTGGGATTCATCCATAAAAACATGAAGGTTGAACTTCAGGCCGAACAGGTGCGCAAGGTGAAGCGGTCACAAAGCGGACTGATCCTCGATCCGATTACACTGAATGTTCACGCAACTGTACAGGAGGCGGAGAACATAATGCGCGAGTTCAAAATCGGAGGTATCCCCATTGTAGACGACAATTCCTCGCTTGTTGGAATCATCACCAATCGTGACCTGCGTTTTCAAAAGGAAATGAATGTACCGGTTTCCAGTATTATGACAAAAGACAATCTGATCACCGCCGCCGAAGGCATTACACTAGATCAGGCTGAAGGGACTTTAAAGAAGTACAAGATCGAAAAGCTTCCGATTGTCAGCAAGAAAGGTAAGCTCATGGGCCTCATCACATTCAAAGACATTCAAAAGAAAAAGAATAAACCCACCGCCTGCCAGGACTCGTTTGGAAGGCTAAGGGTGGGGGCTGCTGTAGGCGTTACTCCAGACATCCTGGACCGTATTTTCGCACTTAAAGCCGCCGGAGTGGATGTGATCAGCATAGATACAGCCCACGGACATTCGAAGGGCGTCATGGAAGCTGCCAAAAAAGTTAAGAAGACGTACCCTGAGCTCGACATGATTGTTGGCAATATTGCCACCGGCGAGGCGGCCAAGGCGCTTGCCGCTGTCGGGGCGGATGCGGTGAAGGTCGGTGTGGGCCCGGGAAGTATCTGTACGACACGTATTGTGGCGGGTGTGGGATTGCCACAGCTGTCCGCAGTATATGAGGCCGCAAAAGCCTTGAAGGGCTCTGGGGTATGTGTCATCGCTGATGGCGGTATACGGTTCTCGGGAGACATTGTGAAAGCCATCGCTGCAGGGGCCGACAGCGTCATGATTGGATCACTTTTAGCTGGAACTGAGGAGGCACCGGGGGAGGTGATCATTTACGAAGGCCGGAAATTCAAGTCCTACCGGGGAATGGGCTCGTTGGAGGCTATGGAAGACGGATCTAAGGATCGTTATTTTCAGGATGTTGAAGAAGACGTGAAGAAACTCGTGCCGGAGGGGATTTCCGGCCGCGTGCCGTTTAAGGGCCTGGTTTCTGAGGTCCTGTACCAGCTCACGGGAGGGCTGAAAGCTGGTATGGGATATTGTGGCGCCAAAGATATTGACAGGCTAAAGCAGGCGAAGTTCGTCAAGATCACTGCCGCGGGTGTCAATGAGAGCCACCCCCATGATGTGACCATTACCAGAGAAGCACCAAATTACAGCCGGTAGAAAATCCCTATAATTGTGG
>JANNPM010000376.1:0-9715 GCA_031400145.1 Chryseolinea sp.
TTTCGGTATGTCTTCCAGCTTCTTCATTTTATCTTTTAGACTTAATAAGATCTCCAAAGTTTAGTTATTGTGACAAAAAAGATTCAATTTTCTTTACTGCATGATGGTAGCTTGCCTTGAGCGCGCCTACGCTCGTATCGGTGATCTGCGCGATCTGTTCGTATGGCATATCGTCGAAATATTTCATATTGAACACAAGGCGTTGCTTGTCGGGCAGTTTCAGCAACGCTTTTTGAAGTTTGAACTGCACCTCTTCACCGGAGATGTGCGTGCTGCTGGTTAGTTTTGCAGTAAGCTCTCCCTCAAGGTCGCCAATAGGCAGGAAGAATCTTTTTTTCTTTCTCTGGAGGAACGTGAGACATTCGTTGGTTGCTATCCGGTATATCCATGTGTATAACTGAGCATCTTCCCTAAATTTCTCAATGCTTTTGTGAATTTTTATGAATACCTCCTGGGTGATGTCGTCGGCATCGTCGTGGTCAATAACCATTTTCCGGACGTGCCAGTATATCCGCTTTTGATACTCGCGCACGAGCAGATTGAATCCGTAACTCCGGGTTTCAGGATGGCGGATCTTGACGAGCAGTTCTTTGTCCTCCAAGTGTATTGGTGCCTGGCCGATGGCTGGTTGTTCATAGCTCATCTGCATTAGACTCGCTTAAGATCAAGAAGGTTTAAAGATAGGAGAGGGAAGGCTGGACCGACGTAGATTAGGCGCGTTCTAATGCCCGTGGACGGGAAGTGTGCAGTGACGTGCTGAAGAGTTCAGACCGAACTATCGCGCGCATCTTCGTTTCACCCACCGTCTCGCTCACAATCCCCGCAGAGCCCCCTGTCCGGGCTCTGCCGATTCCGACCTGTTACAATTTCTCCAGCGTATCCACAATCAACTCGAAGTGCTCCCTTGCGTGCGTCGGGAAATTAGCAAAGCGAAGTTGAGAGTGCCTGGCCGTGCCGTAACCATCGCCGGGATCAAGGCCATTCTCTTGAAGCAAAGCGCGGACCTTTTCAGTGAGGTTTCCGGTTTCAGCGACAATCACGGTCGCCGACCTAAGCGCCTTGTCGGTAACAAATGCGGTGATGTCCTTGCGGTTGTCCAAAGCCTGATACAGTATCAGCGCCTTGTATTCAGTCTCTTTTCTGATCTTTCCCATTCCGCGCCGGTTCATGTCCGACACTACCTTACTCAACAGGTATATCGCAAGAACATTCGGCGTTTCAGGTGTCTGATATTTTTTTTCAGTTGCCAGCAGGCTGGGCAGCGTATGATAAGAACCTATCGTTATACCCCTGGCAAGCAACTGTTGTGATCGCTCAATACACCTGTCATTGACCATCCAGACTCCTAGTCCTGCAGGAAGACCGAACCCTTTCTGAACGGAAAAGAATACGGCGTCTGCCGCGTTGTAATCGAAGTCAGGATAAGGAAGGGATGACACCGCATCAATAACCACAAGCGCGTCGGAATTTTTCTTTCGTAGAGAAGAAATAAACGTCGGTGAAAGTGAGACACCCGTGCTGGTTTCGTTGTGCGTTACAGCAATCAGTTCGGTTCCGGAAGGAATGTCGATATCTCCATTAAATCCTTGTCCGGGATCCACTTCAATTAAAAGGGAACGTTTGTTTAGTTGCAGTGCAGTTTCATAAAAACGTTTTGAGAAAGCGCCGTTAACGAGATGAAACGAGGATTGATCCACCAGGTTCTGAATCGTTCTTTCCCATATTTCAGTAGCAGATCCGGTAAAAAAGATATGATAATGCGCCGGAATTCCCAGAAGGTTCCGCAATCCATCCGAGGCTTCTCTGTAAATCATTTCAAATTGTTTACTTCGATGGGATAGCGACGGGATGCCCTCACGAAATGCGCTTTTCATATGATCTTCAACAGAAAAATACAGTTGTGATGGTCCTGGTGTGAAGTTGATGCTGACGTTTCTCATGCAGATGCAAAAGTAAACACCCGTTTAGTTAAAAAATACAAATTTAACAATATTGAAAAGCAATAGTGTTTTGTCTAAGTTGGAATTAAATCCCACTTGGATTTGGGACACGTTTGCTGAACCTAACAATTAAAACAATACCGAGTGTAGCTTTTGTTCAAAATCAGGCTTCAATCCGTCATTTGACGGACCTCGCCCAGAAAGCAGGTTAACAGAAGAAGGTTGCGCACAACGGCAGCTCAAAACTTGTCGTATATGGGGTTCAGAAACACCCTTCCAGATCCAGTGGGCTTTTTTTTTAACGTTTTTTAAATCTGACTCGCCTGTCAGTACAAGATCCGGAACTTGATGGTCTGATCAATGTCGCGAAGTTTCTTAACGACTTCCTTGTCGTACTTTTTGTTGATGTCCGTGATTACGTAGCCAATCGTTTCGTTAGTCTTCAGGTATTGACCGACTATATTGATTCCGTTGTCGGCGAGGATATGATTTATCCTGGCAAGTATACCGGGCACGTTATTATGGATGTGGATCAGGCGATGGGCGTTGTCAAGTAATGGCAACGTTAAGTTTGGGAAGCTCACGCTGTTTGATGTGCTGCCCGTGTTAATATAATCAATGATCTTACCTGGCACAAACATTCCGATATTCTCCTGCGCTTCCAAGGTACTGCCGCCTACGTGCGGAGATAAGATGGTATTCGGCAATCCGCGAAGGGGCGACTGAAACTCTTCGGCATTGCTCCCCGGTTCGAACGGGAATACGTCAATGGCACAACCTGCTACCTTACCAAGGACTATGTTTTCACGAAGCGCATCAATATCTACAATGTGGCCGCGGCTCAGGTTAATAAAGATCACTCCATGCTTCATCCATCCGAACTCACGTGTACCGATTAGGTTGTGATTGGATTTTCTGCCGTCAACATGCAGTGATATTACGTCTGCCTGCTCCAGTACCTCCTTTAAGGTTTTGCATTTGACGGCATTTCCAAGAGATAACTTTTCTTCAGTATCGTAATACACCACTTTCATCCCCAGGGATTCTGCAATGACGGAAAGCTGAGTACCTATATTGCCATAGCCAATGAGACCGAGTTTCTTCCCGCGCACTTCAAAGCTGCCTTTGGAAGATTTGTCCCAAACGCCTTTGTGCATTTTTGCTGACTTGTCTACAATGTTTCGCATCAGCATGATCATTTCGGCTACAGCCAGTTCGACTACGGACCGTGTGTTGCTGAAGGGCGCATTGAATACCGCTACACCTTTCTTTGTCGCTGCGCTCAGATCTATCTGATTGGTGCCGATACAAAATGCGCCGATCACCATTAATCTGTTAGCATTTTCAAGTACCCTGGCAGTAACCTGAGTTTTTGAGCGAATCCCCAGAACAGAAACGTTCTTCACGCGTTCGCACAATTCTTCCTCCGTAAGGGCAGCGTGATAGGTTTCCACGTTGAATCCTTCCGATTTGAGCAGCTCGATGGCTATCGGGTGTACATTTTCAAGGAGCAATACGTTTATCCTGTTCTTGGGATAGGAGATCGCTGTATTGAGTTTGTTCAGATAAAGAAACTCATCGAGGCTTGGAGTAATGTGATCGGCTTTCGTCAACACGTTTCCTCTTTCCACGTTTTCCGTAAATGCGTAGAATTTATTGGCCAGGCCGGCATGTTTGATCTCGTAGTCGGTATATCCATCACCGATAACATAAACATCACCCGGAAGGTTTAACCTTCTTAACTGTTCCACTTTTCCGTTGTTGGAAGACAATGGGTTATCCACATCAAACCCGGTTACTCTGCCTTCTGCGTCGAACCTGAACTCATTGGCGAGAATGTTCTCGGGCTTGATCCCGTATTCAGTTACGATCGGCTCGATGAATTCACGAAACCCATTGGAGATTATAAATATGTTTTCTGCATGTGTAATGAAGAACTCCCTGTTTCGCTTGAACGATTCCGACACTTCCTCACGAAGCAGCCTGATGAGAGGATCAAGGTGTGCCTTAGTACATTCCAACAAATTCAACCGGCGCTCCAGTGATTCACGAAGTGTTATTGAACCATTCATGCCAAGGTTGGTGATTTCAATGATCTGCTGCTTCCGTTTCTCACGCTCGGGGTGATCCCTGAGTGATATATCCGCCAGCACATCAAAAGCTTCAACTTTGGTAAAGGTGCTGTCGAAATCGATTACGAAGTACTTATTCGGCTTCATGGATTTTTTATGGTCCGCAAATGTAACTGTGAATTGCCATTATCATATTTGACTATGGCTTTTTTGTGATGCGGCGAGAATCACGTTATCGTACGCAGCCTTCACCTAAAGACAAGGGGGGATGCATGGCAATATTATTTCTGCAGACTTCATGCTGCAAATGTAAGCAACCCAGGAGCCCCTGAGCCCGTATCGCACGTCTTTTAAAGTCGGAATGCCGCCTTAACGCATCATTAGCATTTTGGACGCGGCCTCTACCTCGCGGGAATAATTTTCAATGGCCGCAGCAGCGCTTGCGATTTGCTCTTGCGCCTCCTTCCAATTGCGTTGCTCTATTGCTTCGCGGATTCCGGGAAGCGTCTTCACACCATATCCTGTATAATAACCAGGTGCATAAATAGCGTGCTTGTACCAGGGACGGCGAGGAAGCCCAGCGTCGAGTGTAAGCTTTTGTTCAGCGCAAAAAAGAATCTTATTCAATTCTGCTGCGTGTGTGTTGGGTCTCGGATTGTCAACGATGAGATCGTTATACGCGGAAGCCGATTTGCCGAGCGCCTGCAATACGTTTTGCAGCGGCGAAAAATCGAGATAGGGGACCGGTTCCTTTGTTAGCGGTGGAATGAATTTGACCTTTGGGTCCGAGGCATAAACATAGTGTTTTTCCTTTATCATCCTGTTCTCGACGGCTGTTGCATCGCGCATGTTGTCGAGAACGCCCAGGACTTCTGACAGATATATACTTACCGTGGAATAAAAGCTTTTGAAATTGAAGGGCAGTACTTCAGCGTTTGTGAGCCGCAGCGTTGCGCGGCCACACACTTTTGCCAGCGCGACGCCATAGATAAATCCGGGATCCTTAAATCTGACGTAGTGATCATAAGAATCGTAAATGGAATGATACTCTCCGCCATCGTCCTCGCCGCCAAAGCCGATATTCAGGGCGGGAATACCGAGGTGTTGTAAAAAGGGACTGTAGTCAGAACCTGATCCCAGTGGATTCAGCGTAAGAGACTTTTTGTCAAGGGCGATTTGGCGCGCCACGCTGCCCACGGCCCTCATGGCATAGGCTGACCTTGACCTTTCCAGAACGGACACACCGGTCTGTGGATCGGCTACATCGCGGGCAACCTCGCTCATCATCGGCTCCAGGGAGTGAGAGCCACCGGCATACAGGAATCCCCGGCCGTTACCATCCGAGTTAATATACGTAACAACTTTTTGCTTTAGCTCCGTCTCGTGGTGCTCCACCCATTCCGTTGATCCTATCAATGCAGGTTCTTCGCCGTCCCATGCACAATAGACAATTGTGCGCTTCGGTTTCCACCCAGTTTTTACTAACTCGCTCACGGCCCTGGCTTCCTCCATCAGCGCCACCATACCACTGATCGGGTCGGACGCTCCGTTTACCCATGCATCATGATGGTTACCCCGAACGACCCATTCATCAGGCGCCTCGGTGCCTTTGAGCTTTGCGATCACATTATAGCAATCCACCATTTTCCAGTCGAACTCCAGTTTCAGATGAACCTTTGCTGGTCCTGGACCTATGCGATAAGTTATCGGCAGCGAGCCCCGCCATTCCTGCGGAGCAACAGGACCGGTCATTACGCTCAGCAGCGGCAGTGCGTCGGCAGCAGAAATAGGTTGAACAGGGATTTTCAGAAGGTTCAGCGCGTCTTTTCTGTCAAGACGCTTAACATCCCCCGTCGCGCCTACCCCAGGCGTTATAGGGTCACCTGGATATACCGGCAAGTCCATCACGGAGCCGCGCTGTACGCCATCTTTTGGCCGGAATGGACCCTTGGGATAAGTCTCTCCCTGGAAATAACCTTCTCCCGCCGGGTCTGAATAGATCAGGCATCCCACCGCACCATGTTCTTGCGCTACTTTGGGCTTGATGCCCCGCCAGGATCCTCCATATTTTGCAATCACGATTTTTCCTTTTACATCGATCCCCATGCGTTCAAGCCTTTCGTAGTCGTCAGGCACTCCGTAGTTTACAAATACCAATTCCGCGGTCACATCGCCGTCGGCAGACCATGCGTTGTAAGTAGGCAGTTGTTCTTTCGTTTGGTTGCTGGTAGCATCTTCCTTTAAGGCGGGCTCTTTCAGTGCCGCTTTGAACTTTCCAGGAGATACCAGCTCAAGCACCCGTACCTTCGGCGTGGGAAACAACACCCTATACGTTTCGATTTGTGCATCATATCCCCAACTCTTAAACAGGTCGCGAATATATTCAGCGTCGTGCTTCCCATAGGGGGAACCTAGATGATGGGGACGCGCTGCCAGGTGCTTCATCCATTCGTCAAGATTAGACGGCTTTAATAAGGCATCGAATTTCTCCTCTGTCTTTTGCTGGTTGGCGGAAGCATCGCCGGGGAATCCCGAAATGGTTGCCTGCGCGCTTGCATTCTGAAGCAATAATGTGCCGGATAGCACAAGCAATATCATTCTCATAGGTCAGGCTACTTTTTTGTAAGATAAATAAACACCGTGTTGAAGCGCCGAAATTTATGCGAACGGACGAAAGGTGTGCCCAGGCTGATTTAACGTTTGAACTCAATCGAATTCATTACGCTTTTTCCGCGAATTCCCTGATCTCACTGATTTCCATGCGGTCATCAAGCCGCTGCGAATAGTGAAGCTTGCGGATCGTGAGTCCTTTGTCAACCAGGAATTCTGCAGGAATAGTGCCCAGCGACTCTCCGCCGGTGGGCATGCCGATGGGAAGCCCCTGTGATCGTGCCTTCAGCACGGTTTGAACGAACGAAGTCATGTGACTTATGCCCGATTTCAATTTTGAATTTTCGAGCCCATATACATTGTACCAATACTTCTCAGGGTCGGATATGATGGGAATCGGTGAAACGCCTAGGTGGAATGAGCTTCGAAGGATCACCTTGTCCTTCGACTCGAAAAAGAAGATCATTTCCAATCCCTTCGATTTAAGCTCTTCATAAACCTTGGACAACGCGTGTACCCTTAGGTTGCAAAACGGACAGCCGGCATGACGGAAAAAACCGATCAAAACTTTTTTGTCCTGATAGGCATTAAGATCTATAGTACGTGCGAATACGTCGTTAATTTTAAATACAGGCGCTTTGGTGTCTTGTACCAGGTTCATTTAAGAGGTAACGTAATATCTATAGTTGACTATCTTTTCATCCTTCCCGATAGGATGTACGCAACATAACGATAACCTTGGTGTGGCAAAAGACGCACAAATTGATAATGCTATATCCGTTCGCCATTTGGATGCATGAACAAACTTACGATAATTCTACGATTCAGGAACACTGAACTTGATCGGCCTAGATCTTTACTTTCCCTTTACTTGCAACTGATCTGTAAACGGCTTCAACTACGATCATATCTTTTAGTCCTTCTTCCCCAGGAACCATAACCACCGTATTGTTTATAATCGCCAGAGCGTCATCATCCATTTGAAGAGCCTGCTGATTGGGTATCGTTGCATCTAATTTTTTTCCATCGCTTGTAATTCCATTAATTCCGTTATAGGCCTGAAAAGGTGAAAGCTTATACCAACCCTTAGCACATTTAACCTGGAGGGCATTCATACCATTTCCAAAGCTTGCCTGGCATACTGCTGTGACACCTCCCGGGAAGTCAAGTTCAAAGTCCATGATCTCTTCTACTTCCTTATAGATCTCAGGTCTCGTAGTCGATGCCTTGGCCATTACGGCAACAGGTTCAAGTCCGGTACTATACCGCGCGGCGTTTAATGGATACACACCCATGTCGCCCATGACCCCACCTCCCATGTTTTTCTTTTGTTTCCAATGATCTGTGCGTGGATCAAAGTATCCTGCTTCCGCTGAGACGCTCAGTACTTTGCCGTAGGTTAAGTCTTTGCGTAACTGAATGATCTTTTTGGTATTGGGCTCATGATGCATGCGATAACCAATACTCAGCTTGACTTTGTTCTTGCCGCAGGCGTCGATCATATTCCTGCAGTCTGCAACTGATGGCGCCATTGGCTTCTCGCACCAGACGTGCTTACCTGACTCAGCGGCGCGAATACTATATTCGGCGTGCATAGACGGCGGCAGCACAACATAAATTACATCAATGTCGGGATTGTTCGCTACGCTATCAAAATTCTCATAGTTGTAAATATTCTTGTCGGCAAGGCCATATTGCTTCTTCCAGGTCTCGATCTTTGATGGTGTACCAGACACCACACCGGCCAGATAACAATGCCTGGTAAGTTGAAGGGCGGGGGCAAGCAAATCTTTGCTATAGTAGCCGAGGCCTACCAAAGCAACACCCAGTTTACTTTTCTGCTGAGGTATTATGATGTTGGCAAATGAGCTGTTGACCGCGCTCAGGCCAGCCAGCCCGGCGGCAGTACGGGCAAGGAATTTTCTGCGATCGACCATGATTATTTAGTGATTTGTGATCAGTGATTTGTCGGACTCCATATGTCCAGGACAATTTAGTTAATTCGGTGATTCGGTGAACAGCAAGGCTGCTTTTGATCGCCCTGCAACGTTCGACTCAATCAATAAATGACTCAATCACTTAACAAGATAAGGTACCATTTGTTACCTTCGGCCATACTAAATGCCGAAGAAACCAGCGCTGCGTGCTTATCTCAATTTACCAGTGACACGTTCAATCTCTTTCAGATTTTCGATCTTTTTATTACGGAGGAAGCCGCCAATGTCTTCAAAATGTTCGCGTATCCTTTTGTTTCCAAATTCAAAGACCTTCGTCGCCAGTCCGTCTAAAAAATCACGGTCGTGAGATACCAGTATCAAAGTTCCGTCAAAGGCGCGCAAAGCATCCTTCAGGATATCTTTTGTCTTGATGTCCAAGTGATTAGTTGGCTCATCTAGAATCAGAAGATTAACCGGTTCTAACAACAGTTTCAACATTGCCAGCCTGGTTTTTTCTCCGCCCGAGAGCAACTTTACCTTCTTATCGATTGCCTCGCCACTGAACATAAAGGCACCAAGGAGGTCCTTGATCCGCGCACGGACATCACCTTGCGCGCTCTGGTCAATCGTTTCGAAAACGGTGTTTCCCTCGTCAAGGAGCGCGGCCTGGTTTTGGGCGAAATAGCCGATCATCGAATTGTGTCCGATCTGAAGCTTGCCATCAAAATCAATCTCACCCATGATGGCTTTCACGAGGGTTGATTTACCTTCCCCGTTCTTGCCAACGAAGGCTACCTTATCGCCACGCGCTATGGTCATCGATGCATGCTGAAATACCACGTGGTCTCCGTACTTTTTGGTCATCCCTTCAATGATAACAGGGTAGTTCCCTGACCTCGGCGCTGGGGGAAACTTTAAGTTAAGCGCAGAAGAGTCAACTTCGTCCACTTCTATAATTTCTATCTTCTCCAACATCTTCACGCGCGATTGAACCTGAAGCGTTTTGGAGTAGGTCCCCTTGAACCTGTCTATGAATTGCTGAATGTCTGCGATCTGTTTTTTCTGGTCATCAAACTGCTTTTGCTGCTGTTCGCGACGCTCCCGGCGCAACTGCAGGTAATGGGTGTAATTTGTTTTGTAGTCGTATATGCGACCC
>JANNPM010000408.1:0-4834 GCA_031400145.1 Chryseolinea sp.
CGCCGGACACCCGGTCGTGAATAATATAGAAGTTAACAAATAGATCCCTTCTCCCCCACACGCCTGGCGCAACTGCAAAAGCTGTTGATGTTGCTTGTTGTGTTAATTCGCTTTCCATGATAAATAATTTTTAAGAGCGAATGACAAAAAGCATGCCCGGGAATTCTCATCCGCGGCTGCAACTATTGTTCGGATTGACGGGGAATAAAATCTCCATCTTCCAAAAAATTTAATTTCCACTGGAAATTTCAGACGGCGGTAACTTTTTTGATTCTCCCGCACGAATCGATCATTGCATAAACTACGAATGGGGCTCAAATTCGCGCTTGATCTTAACCTTAGCGGGTGGACCGACCAATATCGGAACCCTTTCGATTTCTATATTTGCTGCTTCCAGTCCATACATCTCTTCTGTCGATAAACTTATAGATTTGATGTAACGGTGACCGGTTATAATAAATCTGTCGAATGCCGAAATATCGCTGTCGGCAGAAGCCCACGAATGAAGGGATATAAACTTAAAGTCACCCATCATGCTGTACTTGTGGAGTGCCGGATATGGGCTGGTCAGATCAATTTCACCGCTGTCTGCCATATCATGTATAATTTTATTGAACAATATGTTGACGCGCTGTGGCGTTTTAAAGCCCAGGCGTATGCTGACAAAAAATACCTGCTTTGGAATGATGGTATCGACTTTGTACTTGCTTGTAAACGGATCGTCAACTGTTTCAACGTGGAGAAACCAATATGCGTCAGCCCGCTTTGGTCTCTTCCTAAATATTGAATAAATAATATTTGAGTCGATATAGCGTCGGCCGTCCGCAACAGAGAGGTAGACAAGATTGGTGGCCTCTTTCGGCACCGTTAGATCTCGTTGAAGATCTTTTAGCATCTCGACATATTGCTTAAGGTCGACAAATTCCGTGTGCAGCTTTCTCAATTTTCTGGCCTTGTGCAGGATAAACATCAGGCAGAAAAATACAAAGGCAATGAGGAATGTAAACCACCCACCGTGCTCAAACTTATGCAAATTGGACGCGAGGAATATACCTTCCAGTGAAAAGAAGACAGTGGCCAATGTCACGGAACGATAGGTTGACTTTTTTACCGTTGTAAAGTAGTAGACTAACAGAGAAGTTGTCATCAGCATATTTACTGTAATGGCAAGTCCGTAAGCGCCCTCCATTGCCGAAGACTCTTTAAAAATCATTACCACAATAATACTTCCTGCCATCAATATCCAGTTCATCGCTGGTATGTACATTTGACCCATTGACTCGCTCGGATACCGGACTCTGGACGCAGGCCACAATTTAAGTTTCATGGCCTCATTGATCAATGAGAATGTACCGGATATCAATGCCTGGCTTGCTATGACTGTTGCCATAGTAGAGATTATGATTCCCGCGAACAGAAATTGTTGGGGCATTATTGCATAAAACGGAATTTGATCGCCCAGATACTTACCTTCCTGCGACAACAACCACGCGCCCTGGCCAAAGTAATTTAAAAGCAGGCAAGTCTTAACAAATACCCAGCTGATCCTTATGTTCTCCCTTCCGCAGTGTCCCAAATCAGAGTAGAGTGCCTCTGCTCCGGTCGTACAAAGAAAGACGGCACCTAGCAATAGAAATCCTCTGGGATAATTGATAATCAGACGAAACGCATAAACTGGGTTGAGTGCTTTAAAGACCTCAGCATTGCCTACAACCTGAGAAAAACCTAGAACTGCCAGCATAATAAACCATACAAGCATAATAGGCCCAAATGCTCTGCCGACGACTGCCGAACCGAACTGCTGAAACACAAAAAGGCAAAGTAAGATTACTATAACGATACTGGTAGTTGGAATCTCCGCGTAAAGCAAGCGCAGACCCTCCACTGCCGAAGAAACACTAATCGCGGGCGTTATGAAGCCGTCGGCTACAAGCGTGCAACAGCCGATCATAGCAGGGTAGATTACCCATTCGGCCTTGTACCTCCTCACTAGGGCAAATAATGCAAATATTCCCCCCTCGCCTTTGTTATCCGCGTTGAGGGCAAGATAAATATACTTTATAGTGGTGATGAGCGTCAACGTCCAGACGATACAAGATAATCCTCCAAGGACCAGATCGGCGGTGATGGGACGGTCACCGATGATGAATTTAAAGGTGTAAATCGGCGACGTTCCAATGTCGCCATAGATAATGCCCAAAGCAACCAATACACCGGACGTTGACAATTTGTGATGCTTGTTACCCAGGGTTTCCATGACCAGTTAATTAAAGTGACCGGCAATGCCAGAATCTTCTTTCATAACGAAATGTCCTCAAAAACTTGAATTGACGTAAGACAGCAACCATTTGAAAAAGTTGCACAAGGTAATTTAAATACTGAATCTTGTACGATTAATAAATCCTGTCGTTTGATATTTTGCTTTGTCAAAGAGTATGGACAAAAGCGAAGAATTTTTCAATAAAGCCAGGCACCTTGTCCTTTTAAATAGGGAACGCAGCCTTCGTAGCGCCCGGGAATAGGCACAAACCGCAGCGATTTGGTTGCTCCCTGCTCTGAGGTAAAATAGCCCCAGATGGTAAGTTGCTTTAGCATGGTAAAGTAATGATCGGCATCGGCGGGCGTACGCTTCGCGGCATAATCAGTTGTTTCTGCATCCAGTTTCGTTAAAACCTCCAGCTTTTGGGTGGCGTCCAGCGTTAGAAAATCGGCACCGGCATGTTTAATACAATAATCCCCAAATACGGAAAGGCCTTCTTTCATTACTTTCTGCTGCTTTTCATCATAACAATCGGTCACGATTACCTGTATAAAATTTCCTATTTGAGCCGCTCTCGCACCCGTTGATTTGGCTGAGGCCGGAAGTATAGTTTCGCCTATTTCGTCAAGAAGTCTAATTTCGGTTGACGAAAATAGCAGGCCTGGTTTTCTATCCGGACTTCCACAACCGGATAAAAAGAGATTTGATCCGATTATGGATGCTCCAAACAAGGAAGCGGTAGCTGCAAGTGCTTCTCTCCTGTTCATATTTATAAATTACCCTTTTTTAATTCGCTTACTGCATGGCTGGCAGCCCGGGCTGTAAGTGCCATGTATAAAATGGATGGGCTTTGATTTCCTGTGCTGGTCATGCAGGCACCGTCCGTTACAAAAACATTCTTGCACAGATGCATTTGATTAAATTCATTAAGCACGGATGTTTTTGCATCGCGGCCCATACGCGCCCCGCCCATCTCATGAATATCCAATCCGGGCGGTTGTTTGTTATCGTGTGCGCCCAGCACCGTGAAGCCGGAGCGTTCAAACATTTCCGTACTTTGAGCCAGAAAATCGTTGACCATTTTTTGATCGTTATCATCATAGCCAACGGATGTGATTAGCAGTGGTATTCCCCAGGCATCTTTTTCGGTAGTGCTTAAACGCACGTGATTACTTGCCTTGGGAATGGTTTCTCCCTGCATATACATATACGACTCCCACCTTCCCGGTTCGCTTAGCGATTCCTTCAGTGCTAACCCCAGCGGAGGTACTCCTTCTTGCATCTGTTTGCCTCGCACACGCGAAGCACCGGTAAATGTGGTGTACCCGCCCACATAGTCTGTATCTTGCTTACCTAAATTTCTATAGTTGGCAATAATCCCTTCAGTAGGATTTCTTACATAATAATATTTATCGGTAAAGCCATCGATGAACGCATTGACAAAGCCACGGTAGTTATGAAAGGCCACGTATTTTCCCAGCAGTTCATGATCATTACCCAGTCCGTTTGGAAAGCGTGAACTTTTTGAATTCAATAATACCAACGTGCTGTTTAGTGCAGAGGCATTTACAAAAATAACTTTGGAAAAGTATTCGGTTGCTGCTTTTGTTTCTGAATCGATTACGCTCACACCCACGGCTTTTTCTTTATCCTGATCGTAGATAATGGAATGCACAACCGAAAAAGGCCGCACGGTTAAATTACCTGTTTTAGCAGCCCACGGCAGGGTGGACGATACAGAACTAAAATAGCCTCCATACGGACATCCCCGCATGCATAAGTTTCGGGCCTGACATTTACCTCTGCCTTGTTGAGTATGTATCTCGTTGGGCTCCGATAGATGCGCCCATCGGCCTTGCACGAGGTATCTGTTTTTATAAATTTCCAATACTCTTTGTTGCAAATGCTTCTCTACACAATTCAGATCATAGGGAGGAAGAAATTCACCATCGGGCATGGCTTCAATGCCGTCTTTATTTCCGCAAACACCGATAAACTTTTCGACATGCGAATACCACGGTGCTACATCTTTATAGCGAATGGGCCAGTCGAGCCCATAACCTGAATTTGCCGGCGCACTGAATTCATAATCACTCCAGCGCTGGCAGGCTCTGCCCCAGATCAGTGACTTGCCGCCGACCTGATAACCACGAATCCAATCGAATGGCTTTTCCTGAACATACGGATGGTCAGCATCTTTTATAAAGAAATGAGAGGTGTCTTCAGAAAAACCGGCAGCTTTTGAAATCAGCGGATTCTCCTTTAAAAATTGATGACTCAAACGGCCACGGTGCTCAAGCTCCCAGGGCATCTTGGTCATGGTAGGATAGTCTTTCAGGTGTTCGATATTCCGGCCGCGTTCAAGCACCAGTGTTTTAAGTCCCTGTTCACATAGTTCCTTTGCTGCCCAGCCCCCAGATATTCCAGAACCAATGACGATCGCATCATAGGTATGTTTGGCAACCCCCGAAGAATTTACATTCACCGTTAAAGAATCCGATACAGAAGTCTCCATAGATTTATGCTTCCTAATTTAATCAAATAATCGACACCATTACGATTCACGAAAAATCA
>JANNPM010000443.1:0-3155 GCA_031400145.1 Chryseolinea sp.
GTTATTGTCAATAAACTGGACCGCCGCCAGGACGATACCCACCCATAGCACGTTGCTGGTATTATCCGAGCTCACCAGCGTCACAACCATACAAAAAATGTTTGCAACCAGCATTCCCACATAGGGGATAAGATTTAACAATGCAGCGAGGAGGGCAAGAAAGATGGCATACTTTATTCCAAGAATCAGAAAGCCGGTCGTATTCAAGGCAAACACAATGGTTGTTTCAATCAACAGACCGGTAACATATTTTTGAGCGATGGAACTTGATTGCGTCAATATCTCACTTATCTCTTCATCGGGACCATTTCTAAATACCGCGATAAGGAATTTTTTTATTGTCTTTCGATAATACAAGATGAGGAATGTATAAATGGGTAACAGCAGCACATAGGTAAGTATCCCAGCGAAGGATCCAAATGTTTTTCCTATCAGGGACGGCCCCTGATCCTTCATGTCTTCCAGCGTGTTTTGAATGTATTCATTTTGCTTGCTGACGGTCACGTGGGCATTTTCATTTACCCAGCTTTGAAATGATTTGCTCACCTCACCGACCCGTTCTTTAAGCGCGGGTGCATCATCGAGAAAGTTGATAACCTGACTCGTTAAAAAGTACAGGACACCAGCAACCAGCAGCAGCGTCGCAAATACCGGCAATGCGATTGACAGTATTTTATGAAAACCCTTTCCAGAAAGGAAGTTGGTAAACGGTAGCAACAGCGTTGCAAGCAAAATGGCAAAAAGTATAGGAATTATAATCTCTTTCCCCAGCACAACGCCCACAATCAATAAACCTATTGAAAGTAACGACAGACAGAAACGCAAGTAAAAAGGTTGATTGGTTTGGGGGGTGTCCATATTGATGGATCAATTTATCTTATTTTAATTAATTACCGTGCCAACTCAAAATTGTTCTTGAGACTATAGTCGGGCAAGTGGGTATCGATGCATTGGGTAAAATTATCCACATAGATCCGTTCTTTGTTCTACATCGAAAACGATGTATCAACCGCGGCAAAGGATTATAAATGGGCGCGTTTCTTGTGTAAAGGTACTGATAATATAATCTGCAAGTAAATCCAATGATTCGGTTCCTCCGTGCCTCATGGAATATTTTAAAGGCGACAGTTAAGAATTTCTTCGACGACGATTCCATGTCGTATGCGTCGTCAATTGCTTTTTATACGATATTTTCCCTGCCGGCTATTCTGATTATCGCATTGTCCATCGGTACGGCATTTTACGAAAGAACTGTCGTTCAGGCGGAACTTCTCAGCCAGGTGGGAAGGCTTATAGGCCCAGAAAGCGCCCGGGAGATGGGCGAGATCCTTTCGAATGCAACGTTCGACGCTACGAGCACGTTCGCGAAGGTCGTCGGGATCGTTACTTTGATCTTCAGTGCGACAACAGTTTTTATCTCATTACAGACAAGTCTCAATAAAATATGGGGCATCAAGCCCAAACCGAAAAGGGGCCTTGTGAAATTTGCCCTTAACAGGCTGCTCTCTCTTGCAATGGTGGCAAGCGTGGGATTCCTGTTGCTGGTTTCGCTAGTCATCGACGCAATGCTGGTGTTATTCCAGAGTCTGCTTACGCGATTTCTTGAGGGCGTGACCCTCTATGTTCTTCAGGGAGTCAACATTGTTATTTCGCTGGTTATTCTAACGATAATTTTTGGATTGTTATTCAAAGTACTCCCCGACGCCAGGATTAAATGGCGGGACGTATGGGTAGGTGCCCTGGTAACAACCACTTTATTTTCTATAGGAAAGTATCTGATCGGATTTTATCTGGGTAACAGCAGTTTCAATTCTGCTTACGGCGCGGCAGGCTCTCTGGTCATTATACTGGTTTGGGTCTATTATTCAACGGTCATCTTTCTATTTGGTGCCGAGCTCACTTCCGTATATACCGAGCAAACAGGAAGTAAGATAACCCCTTATGATACTGCGGTAAAGATACAGGTTGTGGAATTGGAGAAGAATGAGAACAACGAGACTACCGCTGTCACAAAGGCGCCTATCAGACACACTTAATTTAAATCAATGGCAAAAAAAGTAATGGAAAAGAAAGTAAAAAAGAGATGGATCATAGTGGGAAGTATTCTCGCAATACTCAGTGTTGCACGTTTGATGTTGCCATACTTTGTGACAAGGTACGTCAATAAAGTGCTTAGCGAGATTCCAGGTTACAGCGGATCAATCTCTGACGTAGATATCGCGCTGATACGCGGCGCATACGTCATCAAAGATCTGAAGATTTTTAAAGTTGACGGGAACAAAAAAGTACCGTTTGTAGATATACGGGCAATTGATCTTTCCGTAGAGTGGAAGGCACTTTTTGACGGCGCTATCGTAGGCGAGGTTATTTTTGAAAAACCAGTCATCAACTTTATCGGGGGAGATGGAAAAAGCGAAAAGAAACCTGCCAGCGATAATCAGTATGGCGGCGATGTAGATTGGACTGAGCCCATCAAGAAATTGATACCATTACAAATTAACCGTTTAGAGATTCAGCAGGGAACAATTTCATACTTTGACTTCACTACGAAGCCGAAGGTGGATATCAGCCTGACGAATCTCCAGGTCTTGGCTACGAACCTGAACAATGCGAAAGATGTAAAGCAAAAATTGCCATCTGCAATTACCGCATCAGCGACCTCAATAGGAGGAGGCAAACTTCAACTGGAAATGGGCATCAATGTCCTGAAGGAAATTCCGGACCTTGATATGGATATGAAATTTGAAGGTATAGACATGCCCGCATTGAATGATTTTTTTCTTGCGTATAGCAAAGTGGATATAGAACGGGGAACGTTCAACCTTTATTCAGAACTGATCGTGGATGACAGCAACATACGCGGCTACGTTAAACCGATTGCCAAGAATGTCAAAGTGCTCAATTTTAAGAAGGATAAGCAGAATTTAGGAAATCTGCTGTGGCAATCAGTAGTTGGATTGCTCGCGGAGGTTTTTGAAAATCAAAAGAAAGATCAGTTCGCTACGCAAATTCCGCTGGAGGGTAACCTTAAAGACATCAAGACTGCGGTCTGGCCAACTGTGTGGAACGTATTGCGGAATGCCTTTGTCGAAGCTTTCAAGATGAATACGGATGATGCCTTCAACTTGATGGATCCAGACAAACCCAAACCCAAG
>JANNPM010000445.1:0-2661 GCA_031400145.1 Chryseolinea sp.
TCATCATATTGTTTCCGCATTGCGTCGTTGGCAAGGACTTTAGCAACTTCAGCTTCGCGCTGCTTTACCGCATTCAATATTGCTGAAGGCAACCTCGTGAGGTTAGATTTCAATACATAATCATCTGCCCCCTGCTTAAGAGAGTTTACGGCGAATTCCTCGGACACGGCGCCCGTAACGAGAATAAAAGGAATCTTCAGGCCTGACTCCCGAAAAATCGTCAGCGCTTCCTGTGAGTTGAATTGCGGAAGGGAATGGTCGGAGAGGATCACATCAATCTGACCCTTTTTTATAGCCGCCACAAATTCGTCGCGATTGTCAACACGCTTCGCGGTGAATTCCAGGTGCGCATCTGAAAGTATGTATTCGATGAGTTCAAGATCATCCTCCATGTCTTCGAGAACAAGGATCCTAAGATTTTTTTTCATGTTGGTGATCTGTTTCATGCCTACTGCACCTTCCTATCTTTATAGAGATCGAACAACGGGAAAAAACCATCTATCCGGCAACGGGATAGCTGGACTAGAACAAAAATTGTTCCGCACTGATCAACCCATTTGGACCCGCTGATTGGGGATTTTTTTCCCCAAATCGGGTACAGTGCCTGGAGGTTATTGGCATTGGCCTAAGGCGACCCAGATTAAAATAAAAACGACTACCGTGCCGAGGCAACCGCCTCCAAGCTTCTTGGCACCATAGCCGGCAATCAGACCGCGAAATAAATTGTTCATAATTTATGTTTTAGAGTTGTTGAGATATAGTTTTACTGTGATGGGCTTTGTACTTAAAGGTCAGTATGGACACGACTATATCAACACACAAGCCAAAAATATTCGATGTGACAATGATCGCATCTGTTTTGAGGGAACCATAGTAAATCCACAGGCAATGCCCCGCGATGAGCACGATAAGCATCAAATAGGATACGTCTTCAGATTTTTTTTCACGGATCATTTTAACCAACTGGGGTATTAACGCAGTAGCCGTAAAAACGCTGGCGGTTACGCCAATAATAGTGTCGTGTTGCATATTGATTACTCGGATTGTAACGCTTTGATTCCCACCCCGTTCTTCAGGGCAAAATACTTATCCTCCCTGATCTGGAAATCAATATTTTCTTTCGAGAAATCTTCCATAATCTTCAGGTTGATTTCTTGATGAATATCCATGTATCTGAGATAGTCCGGTACGGTTATAAAGTACACGACCAGAATTGACAGCCCGTAGTCAGAAAACTTTGCGAAATGTGCGCGCTCGAATCGAGTATCAGGGATCTCTTCTATGATCTTTTTGATCATCGCGGGGATCTTACGGAGTTTTTCAGTCGAGGTCTGATAAGTGACATTAATGGTAAACTCAATCCGTCGATTATCCTGCCTTTTAAAATTATGCACACGCGATTTGGTGAGGTCGCTATTTGCAATGATTATCTGTTCTCCGGAGAGACTTCTCAGGCGTGTAGTTTTAACACCCACGTATTCAATGGTTCCATTTTTGTCATCGACATTTATGGCATCGCCCACTTCAAAAGGTTTATCGAAAAAAATGACAAAGTAATTGAAAAGGTCGCCTATGATGTTCTGGGCAGCGAGCGCCACCGCGATACCGCCGATTCCAACACCGGTGATCACTGCCGAAACATCGTAACCCAAATTGTCAAAGAGGAAAATTGAACCGATTATCCAGATCAGAATATTGACGATGATCATGAGGCCACCGATCTGCTTCACTTTTTCCTCACCATTATCCTGCCTGCGAACGTAGGATGATACAAACACCTGTATTGTAGAGGAGACGAGGCGGATTATGAAGAAGGCACTGATTACCCCAATCGCCAAAGCCACAACGTGCTCAATTTTTGGAGATAGGTAGAGTGAGTTTAAGCTCCAATAAAAAACAAAAAACGACAAGATGGGCAGGCCAAATTTTTCGACGTCCCTTACAACGATATCATCAACCTGTGTTTCGCTCTTCGATACCCATCGCGAAATTTTCCTAAGCAGATATCGCTTGAATATCCTGATCAGTAATAAACCGACAATAAGTATTGTAAGGGCAACAAGGTATTGTTGAACTGAATTGTTAAAATATGTTAACGCGAATAACGCTCGTACGGAATCCATTCTTTTTGTAGCAAAAATAAGCGATTGCGCCGCTATACCCCTACTTGGGCCCGGAAAATCGCTTACATCAAGCTATGTAAAGCTATTTTGTAGCATTGATGAGTTCCAGGTTGGCATATTCAAGATCCTTGGCGGCGGGTCCGTTGAGCACTTTGCCGTCTGGAGAAAAGCGTGCACCATGGCAGGGACAATCCCATGACTTTTCAGTCAGGTTCCAGGACACGGTGCATCCCATGTGGGTGCAGGTCGCGTTTACCGTATGTATTGCGCCGTTGTCATCTTTATGTACTCCGATAGATTGACCCTCCACCTTAAAAATTTTCCCTTCGCCTGGCGCAACCTCGACAAATTCGTGCGCCTCAGAAGACTTAAATACCTGTTGAATTAACTGTTTAAACACATCGAAGTTGTGTTCCGTGAAATTCTTAAAACCGGCTACGGGCTTTATGCGCCCCGGCGATAAGGTTTCCATCAGTGGATGCGGCTTCTCGAGGACAATCGCTCCTAGCAATTGCGAAGCAATCGTGCCATATGTCAT
>JANNPM010000451.1:0-13680 GCA_031400145.1 Chryseolinea sp.
CTACGATCAGGAAAATCATTTTCTTTGATCCCTGGATCAGCCGTTTCAAAAATCCAACAAATACCTTTGCTCCTACAGAGCCTTTCACTATCATAAATTGAAACTTCCCTTGAGCGTTTCATTTTTAAAATTGATGAACGAGAGAGTTCCGTTCTTAAATGGCGGTCTTTTTGAGTACCTTGATGTTAAGCAGGAAAAAACTTATATATAGATGGCTTCTCAGATCAGCTGACAAAAGGAGAGCTCCTTGTTGTGCCTGACTATTTATTCTTTGGAGTAGAGGAAAATATTGATCTTAGCAAAGAGTATGGAATATAATAAGTAATCGTGGCACCAAAGAAGCTGCCGTGAAAGGACTTGTAAATATATTGAAGTCATACAAATTCACTGTTACAGAGAATACACCAATCGAACAAGATGTTGCCTTAGATCCGGAATTATTGGGCAAGGTATTTGAAAACCTCCTTGCCAGCTACAACCCTGAAACTAAAACGACAGCCCGCAAACAAACTGGTTCGTTCTACACGCCTCGCGAGATTGTGGATTACATGGTAGACGAGAGCTTAATTGCGTATCTAAAAAATGCTGATCAGAATTGGAGTTTGAATGAAGATAAATTGGCGGAAAAACTTCACCAGCTTACCTCATTCGATCCGGTGAACCCGTTTTCAGAGGATGAAGATCTAGCAAGACAAATTGTGCAAAAGCTGGATGAGTGCAAAATACTCGATCCTGCATGTGGATCTGGAGCTTTCCCAATGGGTGTTCTGCAAAAGATGGTTCATATCGTAATAAATTTCAATCAGCGCAGTCGGTGTGTCGCCAGCATGCACGCCGATGACCTCGAAGAACCCACCAACATAATTTTTCTTAAAGTTATAATGTAACGCGCCGCGTCCAACAACGCCAAGCTCAAAAGCACCGTCAATCATTAACGCACTCTGTGCATCGGTACCAAACATCTCCAGGACATTTACGATTATGGTACTATTAGGCTTTGTGAGTATGCCTAATGAAACGGCTGCTGAAAAGCGATCGCTTACTTGCCCTTCGTATTCAATCCCAAATTGAACAGGTACTTCAGCGAAGATTTTTATTGCGCTGTGCTGACTTAACGACCGGTGGACAATTGCCAGTAGAGAAGCAGTAATGAATGCAGTAATAGTAAACTTCATAGAGCGGTTTAAAACGGTAATATCCTTAAGCCGCCTTTAAGGCCAGCTGAGAGGACTCGAAAAACTGTGCGGTCAATTAAAGAATGCGCTCACCTGAGTAGTGAGCGCATTCTTTTTCTCAGAGGTTCGTAACAGTTCCGGTAGCCACATCAATGGAATACTTGGTTCCATCAATGTCAAGCTCAGCCAGGCCGTTACCATTAAAAACAATGCTTCCAACGAAACTGAACTCACCTTTTCCGTTTACAGTACCACTGATTGTTACAGAGGCAGACCCACCTGAGATATTTGATCCTTCTTTTTCGATTCCAATGTCCTCAAGCATCAGCGTAATGGTGCTCGTACTGCTGTTCTGATTCTGCACTTTTGAAACGAACGATCCGCTTCGTGAATACGATCCGTTAACAACGAACGATGAGTAAGATGCGTCCAGCGCCGTAACGGAAAGATTTCCGCTGCCGTCGTTCTCGGTCGAAAGGCGTGGTGCATCTAGCCAGCCCTCATAGTCTACATTGACAATCATACTTGAAGGGATCGCCTGAGCACAGATGATGGCGAAGTCATAATGATAAGTGTAGTCATAAGAAATCAATTCACCTTCCGGGCTGGACTTTAAAACGTCAATCTGCTCAGAATAACCACATTCGTTTACGCGACCGCCAGCGTTAGCGCTGGTTGTAACAGATACTTCCTCCAGCATGGTCGTCATGCCGCCAGAACTTGAGGAGATAGAAGTTGCAACCATGTCGGCGGCCTCGTCACTCGTGAGGGTTTCTTGTGTCTGATCGTCATCGTCAGAACACGCAAAAGCTGTCATCATCATCAAGGCAAGAAATACTTTTTTCATTTTCATAATTGTTTAAATTTCGTGTTTAGAGCCAATGAATACCATGAAGTTTAATGAAGTTACCGAGGTATTCAGTCAACGACACGAATTACGTAGCGAATGACATCATGATAGTAACTGGGCATGTGGATTGACGACATCTTAAGATAATTTCGTGTTGTCACGTGAATCGACGACACGCTCGAACTCCTCTTCATAATCGGGGTGATTGGTGCCCAGCAATCGATCCCATAGATTGAAGTATAGTCCATAGTTTCCCTTGCCATAATGATGATGCATGTTGTGATGCGTTGACGAGTTAAACCATCGGAAAAGCTTGTGCCGCACAAATCTTTTTGGAAAGAACTCGAATCCAAGATGTCCAATCACGTTCATACTTAACATATACAAACTAAAGAGCGCGATCACAGAGCGATGTACCGGAAGCAAAAAAACGATTAAGGGCAAAATGCCAATTTCAATGATAGCCTCCAGCGGATGAAATGAGAATGCCGCCAGGGGCGTGGGGTTATGACTTCGATGATGCACGCAATGGACGTAGTGAAATATTTTCCTCCAATGCATCAGCCGATGAGTCCAGTAAAAGTAGGTGTCGTGTAATAAGATGACGCTTAGGAGGCTAAAGATGTAGTAGAGCCCAGACCGCTCGTGGATGTTCATATAAATGCGAGTATACTCCCTGACAGGAGTAAACAGCACCAGATAGATGACACCAGCAAATATCAGTAGGGTAATCATCGAATGGGTGAGCTCATTGTCGACAGAAATATCGTCCGGATCCGTGGATTGGATTTTATAGTTACTCCATCGATGTTTCTTCCATACATAGAAGATGATGTACGCAATTCCTGCGAAAACAAAATAGCGAAGTGATGAAACCACCAGCACCTGCCAGAATTCGATATATCTTCCGTTCATGACTTTATTTTTTTTCCATTAGATCCACAAAATGAAAGAAAGTTGACCGGCCTATGCTTTTAATTAAACAAACGCCGTGTATTTCTCTGTGAATGACCTGGCGCCAGTTTCGAAAGTGGGAATGTTGCTATCTTTGGTGATGACCATCCCAGGAACACCTCGTCTGCCATCGTTTCTGCTCCTATCGCAGCTCGCCTTCTGGTCGGTGCTTTTCGCTTTCATTGTCACCGTTTCATTCTCGTTGCTCGATTGGCCGGCGAGTATTATCCGCACGCTTCTGATACTGAGCTGTCACATTCTTAATTTTTACGCTGTGTATCGTTACTTGGTGCCGCGTTATTTTGAGCGAGGAAGGCACGCGGAGGCCCTCATTGGCTTCTTATGTCTGCTAATGGTACTAACGCCAATTAGAATAGCCATTGAGCTTTACTTTCAGGAAAAAGAAATGGCGTCTGCTCTTAGTATTGGGAAGGCCGGCTGGACGATACTCATGGTTGTCAGCGAGCTCACAATTGCAGCATTCGCAGCTATGCTTCGGCTGGCCGCCAGCCGCGAGGAGATGCGCGCAAAAGTGAATGAACTGGAGCGCTCACACCTTGAAACTGAACTACGATTTCTCAAAGGTCAGATGAGCCCACACTTCTTGTTCAACAGCATCAATAATATATACTCCCTGGTATTGATGAAAGCCGAGGAGGCTCCCGATGCATTGATGAAGCTCTCCGGGTTATTGCGATACCTGCTGTATGACTGCGATCAGAAGGTACCCATCGGAAAAGAGATCGATGCGCTCAAGGCATACGCCGATCTTTTTCAGCTCAAGTTCCGCGAACCTCTGAATCTTCGATGGTTTCTGGACGTTAGCGATCGCAGCCGTTACATCGAACCCCTCGTGCTTGTACCCTTGTTGGAAAACACCGTAAAACATGGCGGGTTCGGTCGCGATCCTGCCGCCGAAGCCAGCTTTGAAATACACACCGATGAATCCTCAGTTGTCATCAAAACATTTAATACTATTTCTCCGAAAGTGGGTCCGGTTGAGCGTGGGGGAATAGGGCTGGAAAATATCAAGCATCGATTGGGAAAGTCCTTCTCCCGCAACTACAAGCTTGAGGTAACGAAAACCACTGACCAATTTGTCCTCTACCTCAAAATGCCTCTTCTATGAGCCTGACTTGCATCATTGTTGATGATGAATATCTTGCCATTGAAATACTTAGCACATATCTGCGTAAAACGGAGGATTTACAACTGAGTAATTCATTTACTGACCCTACTGCGGCACTCGAATACTTGCACACAAACTGCGTCGACATCCTCTTTCTTGATGTGCAGATGCCAGAAGTAAGTGGATTTGAATTGCTCCGGAAACTGACCAAACCTCCCGCGGTCATTTTTACCACGGCCCGACATGACTACGCTGCGCAAGCATACGAACTAGATGTAATAGACTATCTTGTTAAGCCCATTCCATTTGAACGGTTTCAAAAGTCCATACAAAAAGCGAAGGAATACGTGATGTTCAGGAAGTCAAACCGGGAGTTTGACTTCCTGCTGATCAAAGCAGATTATCAGATGCATAAAATCAGGTTCACAGACATACTGTTTATTGAAGGGCTGAGCGAGTATGTAAAGATCTACACGGCAAAAAAAACATTTATCCCCTTGTTGTCGCTCAAAGATCTAACAAAGCAGTTGCCCATAGGTCGCTTCGTTCGTATCCATAAGAGTTTTATAGTGTCCATCCCTGAAATAGCATCTTTCACCCGACAGCACGTTGAACTTAAAAATGGCAAAGTGCTCCCAGTCGGACGTTCCCACAAGACATCATTTTTCAGCACGATGTCAACGGCAAGACGAACCATATGGTAGTCTTTATCCTACAAGTTGACACCGTATGAATAGGTTAATTAATTAAGGGAATCTATCACTTAAAGGATAGATTTTTTGAATTCGGTTGAGATAGGATTATATTTGAATTGTTCTTTTTAGCAGCTGAGACCTTCTAGTTTACCATTAGAAAACGCTTGCTGTAACGTATTAATTTTGAGGCGAATAAAATGCAGGTTCGATTCCTGTCGGGGCTACCAGACCCAAAAAAGCCTGAAGCCGTAGAGATTCAGGCTTTTTTGGGTTAGATTTTTTCTCCTTCAGCTTTTGAACGCTTCCTGTGGAATACTGAATATTCCCTAAATTTAAATAAACGACAGGATATGACCACAATTGAACTTAAGAATCTATTGATTCATCGGATTTCTGAGATCAGTGATATCTCCTTTCTTGAAGCGATTAAGACCATTCTTGATTCAAAATCAGAATCAACCATTCTACCCCTTTCAGTTGAACAAAGGGATGAAATACTCGCATCAAAAAAGGAAATTGAACAAGGTTTATTCATAGAAAACACTGCCTTAGAAAATGAACTTGATGGATGGTCAATGCAAAATAATCTGGTCGCATCGAGCCAGGATAAAACTATACTCCATTCTTGAGTTCTATGCCGAGCGGAATAAGAACAAAATATATTCTGCTAAACTCTACACAAAGTTTAATAAAGAGATCAAGCTGTTGGCTAAACACCCGAATCTGGGAATCAAAACAGAAATCGAATTTGTAAGGGGCTTGATTGTCGATGAGTATATCATCTATTACGAACACCATCAAGACCGCATTATTATCCATACGACCTGGGATTCCCGTCAGAATCCGGATACATTAGTTGTGAAATAAGTGAACCTGTTACCAAGCTATTTAAACTTATCAAATCCTTAATGAAGAGGTTCGATATGGCTACCCCCCACGCTACATTGATAAAAAGCCTCTCATAATGCTTCCCTGTATTTCAGTACTTCTTTTGTAGCGGGGTTGGCCTTTGCTTCATTTGTGACATCTGAAATGGCTTTATAAAGTTCATCCTCAGTTGTAAATATATTTTCAATCGCTGTTGAAGTCTTTGCTTCCTGAAGGGCAATGGTGTTTACCAGCATGTACGGATTAGGCAACCTTAATACATTGTTGTCAACAGAGGCTAGCGCCCTTGAAGCCGATACCAGCTTTTTCAATATTTCAGGATCATTGTCAAATTCCGAAGAAGGTGGTAATGCTGGCAGATCATTGTAAGGGGTATTCCTATCGTATTTAGACATTTGAAGTGTCCATTTTTAAGTGAAAACTGGACATGTAGCAATTCAGAGAAGAAAACTGGACAAAAATCGCAACATGTACAGTTTTTTGGCAATAACTGGACATGTACCTATAGCTGTCCAGTTCTTGAAGCTTTTTAATCATTATGTCCAGATTTGAATGAATCACACCGATAAGCTTGGTAGAATTTCCAAATTAGCGCTCTGAGTGACTACACCGGACTATAGTGTACCACTACACCTCGTGAACCATCAACTGAGTGAAGGCGATACAGTTCACTACTGGCGACACAGAAATGACGAAGTTGATTTTGTGCTGGAAAAAAAAGGGAAAGTGATTGGTCTGGAAGTGAAAAGCGGAGCAAAGCAAAAATCTCCGGGAATGGAAGCATTTAAGAAGCAACATGAGCCAGAGAAGGTATTGCTGGTTGGGAACAGCGGGCTACCATGGCGAGAGTTTCTGAAACTTAACCCGATGGAAATTTTTTAGACTGATTATTTGAAACTCATAAGGGAATGTATTCAATTAAAAAGAGGATGTAACCAGACACGATGAGTGTTGTGCGGGATTGCTTATAGTTCTACCTGTTTGACGTACTGTTCAAACATCGCGATCTTTTTTGCCTCGCCATTGTTAAACAGGAACGGTGCAACATCATCGGCCATGTCTCTCATATCCAGTTTGCTGCATTTATCCAATACACGGTCTTTTAAATCTTTGGCTGTGTTGATTTTCAGTTTCAGGTCAAGGTATGCGTAGTCGGGTTTTGCATCCTTTGAAAGCAGGAAAACGACATCAAAGAAGTCGCGCCCCTTGGAGCGTTTCCGGTTGATGATCGCGTAAAATTTTTGAGCCAGCAAAAGGTTTAACGGGGTCACCGGTATCTCGGTGAATACGTCAAATCTATTGACCACGTGTTTAACAGGCGTAAATGCAAAGTGTTGCGGCTCCGTATCGAGTTGTATCAGGATTTTCTCCGAATGATGCCTTTTCAATTAATCGTACAAAGCAACATTATCTTGTTTATACTGGAATGCCTGCTGATGATGCTGGCGATGAAAAACGTTTTGGAATTATTTTTAATCATCATTTAAGCGTAAGGCTCTTTATTAGCGCCACTTCTGCTTCCTTATAAGGCGTTCCGTCTTTTCTAAAGATATCATGAAACCATACCTTCGGCTCTTCGTTACCGGGCATCGGCGTATCCCAGGCATATATCGTATTTGTTTTACCTGCCACCAGCCCCCAATTATAGGCACCAATATTTTCTCTTTTCAAGATTGGCATTATGTTATCGAACCGGCTGTTGCGAGTTCGTGCCATATACTCAGTACAAATTAAGGGACGGCCATATTTACGCAGGCTATCAATCCACTGCATATGAATTTCAGGTTCCATGTAATTGTGATAAGTCGTAACATCCGAATTTGCCAACTGGAAATGGTTCAATTCAACCAAATCCTTGTTCCATACGCCTGCCGATAGGGGCTGCGATGGATTTACCTGGCGGGCCCAGGTAAACACATTTTGAAGTAACCTCATCGACTTGTTGCCGTAACCGGAGTTGCCTGGTTCATTATACAAATCCCAAAGGACAATGCGCTTATCATCCGAAAAATACGTAAGTATATCCTTCACATATCTTTCAAGCACAACAACAACCGTTGAATCTTCATAAATTTTATCGCCAGGATCCTGTATCCATCCTGAATTATGTATACCCGCTTTTGGGGAAGGTTGTTGTCCTGAATGGTAAATTGGGTTCCAGCAATCATCAAACAATACAAACAATGTCGAAATTTTGTGCTTATCCGCTATGTTCAAATAATCATTTATCCTGTTCTTAAAACCGACGGAGTCGATTTCCCAAGCAACGTGGTGCAAGTATACCCGCATAGAATTAAAACCAATATCTTCCGCCCATCCTAACTCGCGATTAATGGTAGCAGTGTCAAATGTTTCAGCCTGCCACATTTCCAATTGATTAATCGCATTGCTTGGAATGAAGTCACTACCGCACAACCATCCCCATTGCTTGTACCATTCATTTGACTGCTGTTTTGTCCAGACACTTCGTTCGGTAGGCTTAGACTCCTCTTTCGCTTTTTGCTCCTTTGGTCTACATCCTGATATCAGTATTCCTGAAAAAATTGATATGATTAATAAATTTTGTAATCTCATTTTTGTCCCAGGGTTTATTTGTTAAAGAACTCCGCCAATCTATACATTTTTAACCGATGCGAGGTCACTCAAAATTATATTTCGATGAATGGTATCCCGCCGTCATGTTCATCATGGTTTCACGATTCGTTTACTTCCGTTAAACTTAGCAATGGCCACGTCCTTTATGCCCGACCCAAATCGAAACATTCGGGAAGATTGTGAAAAAAAAGAGGAGCCATAATAAAATTCTTCCTTGCGGGAGGTACCGTTCAAGAAGTTGATAATTGCATAGCTATCATCGGATTCCAGCGGTAAGTGTTTCATAGCGCTTAGGTTTTGAAACAGGCAAGGCTTACTCCGGTTTTGAGTTGCCATCATAAGTTGTTCGCCCTTTGCACCGGTAAGTTGAACAAGGGCTTTCGCATCCCCTGGCACAAAAAAGCCGCTTTGTTGTAAACTCATCACCGAAAAATCGTTGTTGCCTTTGCCCTTCAGCAGCAGTCCGTTGAAAGCATCCTGCCTGCCAGTAGTCACCTCGTTGCCATAATCATTTCCGAGCATCGTTATATCCGGAATATTATCTGCATCCACGTCGGCTGCAACGATGCCAAATACTGGAGCAACCTGAGTCTGTACTGGCAGCGCTTTCATTTCAAAATTTCCTTTGCCCTTATTTTCAATGTAAGCCGTACTGGCATAATTTGCTTTCAAGATAAGCGCTTCGTTGATCTCTTCTTCGGTTAACAGCTTGCTGATGTCGGCCAAAGAAAAATCACTGTACAGCGGAAACCGCTTTCGCATTTTTACAAGTTGCTTTATCAGATCATCGCGGCCATGAAATGGATACTCTTTCAATTGCTTCTGCTCATTCTGAAAAAAACCCGTAGGGATGGCATCGTAACTGCCATTGTTATCAAAATCTTTGGCGTAAACAGTGAGCGGTGTTTCGGGCGCTATCTGATATAAAGTATTGTGTCCAAGGTTACCGGCCACATAGTCGATATCACCATCTCCGTCAAAATCTGCTGCGGCAAGACTGTTCCACAACCCAATGTGTGAAGCGAGGCCAGCAGGATTCTCCTTCTGCAGTGTTCCGTTTTGATTCTTAAAAAAAGTAATCGGCATCCATTCACCTGCGATCATAAGGTCAATCCAGCCATCGTTGTTATAGTCGGTCCACAATGCGTCACAAACCAAACCGATGTGAATAAGGCCGGAGGCAACTGAGTGGGTAACATCCGTAAACCTGACGTTATTTTTATCTGAGTCATTTCTGAAGATATAGCTGGATACAGGAAGTGGGTAGCTCCCTGGCTTTACCCTGCCGCCAACAAAAAGATCGAGGTCGCCATCCTGATCATAATCGGAAGCCTTAACACACGACTTGCTGGCGAGCACCGAAGGAAGCACATCCGGTAAAAGTTGGAATTTGCCCTTGCCGTTGTTTATATAAAAACGGTCTTGATAAGCTTTACTGTCTGCCTGGTTTTCTATGCTGCCGCTTACAACGTATAAATCCGCGTCGCCATCCTTATCTGCATCGAAAAACAATGCACCCATATCTTCCTGATAGGTTGCATTAATGGTATCATATCCCGTAAGGTATTGCTTTACGAATTTTCCGGATGGTTGCTGTCTGAGAAATACTCCTTTATATCTCGATGATCCTCCGATAAATACATCGTCCAGTTTATCGCCGTCAATATCCGCTACGGCAGCGCAGGGGCCATACTGCGACAGCTTATGCAGCAAAAGACGTTGTCCGTTAAAGTCAATGAAATCGGCTTCCTGGTGTTTAAATGTCAGATCACGCAGTTCTGTTACCTCCCGAAAGAGTGTTGTAGTAATATGATTTTGAGGAGTCGCCAAATGCACTGCATCGTGTATGCTTACTGTCAGGGTCTGATTTGCCCTTACATTCTTCAAATACTGAATGTTTCCATCCGGCCACGTGATTTTTATCTGATCTATTTTTTCGACAGCACCTAACCCGAAGTGCGCTGCATTTTCAATGGAAGAAAGATACCCGCGGTAGGGAGTATGCTCGTAAAATTGTGTTTTTCCGTTTTCATAACTCAGCTCAACGATCGCTCCCAATGCCATCCGATTCATATCACTGCCGTTGAAGAGAAGGCGCAGGTAATTTGCCTTTTCGTTATGGTGCTCAACAAGATTGTTGCGATACACAAAAGCCGAATCATTGATGTTATTCACGACGACGTCCAGGTCACCGTCATTGTCCAGATCACCATAGGCTGCCCCGTTAGAAAAGGAGGGCTGTGCAAGACCCCAACTTGACGTTACATCAGTGAAGGTAAGATTACCGTTGTTGTGGAAAGCATAGTTCGCAATCTTCACTTCGGGGATTTTGCTGAGCAGCATTTTATTGGAAGCAATGTTGCCCGCTTCATTTCTGAAAGACCCAAAGTCTCTGTCGGTAACATCTTTCGGAAATCCGTTCGTTATAATGAGATCCCTGTATCCATCCTGATCAAAGTCGGCCACCAGTGGTGCCCAGCTCCAGTCTGTCTCTGCGATGTTGGCCATCAAAGAAATTTCATGGAAGATGGGAATTTTCAAATTAGGCGGGAGCCCCGCGTTGAGCTGCAGGGTATTCCGTACGTACTCATAGGTATAACCGTATTCATCATACAGATAATAGAGGGGATAATTTTGCGCGCCCATCAGCACTTTCTTCCGGTGGTTGTTTTTCGGAAGCATGTCCAGCGCGATCATATCGGCCAGCCCATCATTGTTGATGTCAGCCACATCGTTGCCCATCGCCGAATTGCTGGTGTGCTTAAAGCATTCAAAAGCTTTGTCCGTAAATGTGCCATCGCCATTGTTCATGTACAGATGGTCGTTGGATATAAAGTCGTTGGTGACATAAATGTCTTTCCATCCATCGCGGTTGATGTCTGTGATATTCAATCCCAATCCATATCCTTCAATCAAAATTCCAGCCTCGTCTGACACATCGGTGAAGTAAGCATGGTGAAGTGAATCGTTCCAGTCGTTGCGATAGAGACGGTCGGTATTTTCCGCGCTTCCGTCGGTTATCTTTTTTCTATACGCGTTGGGATTGCCTTCGAGTATGTTGGTGAGCACGTACAAGTCAAGGTCTCCGTCATTGTCATAATCAAAGAAAGCAGCACTGGTGCTATGGCCATTGTCGGCTACACCATATTCGCGTGCTGCTTCGTTAAACACCGGCACTCCCTGATCATTGTTTCCAAGGTTAATGAACAGTAAATTTTCCCGCTCCTCGGGCTTATCCTTTACCGATGCACATACATACACATCAAGTCTTCCGTCATTATTAATATCCACCAGTGCCACACCGGTTTTCCATTTTCCGCTACCGGATAGGCGAGCCGTTTCCGTTACATCTTCAAACTTGAAACCTCCCTTATTGATGTAAAGCCTGTTGGAGACCTGGTTGCCGGAAAAAAAAACATCCTGAAGGCCGTCCTTATTGAAATCTCCGATGGCTGCGCCTCCGCCATTGTAGATGTACTCGAAAGTGAGGATGTTAAGGGTATCGCTTTCGGTTATGCGGTTGGAGAAAGTGATGCCTGAATCTTCGGGCGATAACAAAGTAAAAAGCTTCTCTTTTTGGGTACAGCCTACACATATAATTTGAAGTAGTAAACCATAATAGATCAGCGTTGTTCTCATAACATGGAAATAAATAACTGGTGAATTATCAGGCACATTGTAATGAATACGACAAGAAATCGGTACTCAAAGCCGCACATTAGTGATGCTATTGGAGATTTATAACGTCATAAACTTCCACATCACCTTTCCGATAGTGTTTGGTTTGCCCTTTTCAGGATTTGAAAGAGTACCTTTCAGCTTACCGTCCTTTTGTCTCGTTACTTTAATCTCGCGCCAGCTGTACGCTCCGTTTTCGTAATCGAAACTAATGCCATCATCATCGTAGAGTTTATATGTGTTAGGTTTACTTCCGTAGTGACGGACTTCGAGATCAACTTTTTGGGCTGTGAAATCTCCGTGAGGGTTTTGCGTCATGGGAATAATCGCTCCGTCTTTTACATACACCGGGATTTTATCGAGGCCGGGTGTTACATTAAGTACTTCGCCCTCTCCGGCCAACTTGCCTGTGTAGAAGTCATACCATTTGCCTTTTGGCAACACTACTTTGCGCGTTTTCTGCCCGGCAAAAAGC
The DNA here is from genome assembly GCA_031400145.1 of Chryseolinea sp. GTDB lineage: Bacteria > Bacteroidota > Bacteroidia > Cytophagales > Cyclobacteriaceae > Chryseolinea. The sequence continues at coordinate 12,440 of JANNPM010000451.1, forward strand.
GGTGCTACAAGCAATGCATTGCCCACCATGAACTGGTCTTTGATTTCTTTCCTGATCGCGCTGGCATACGGATTTTCCGCGGAGTTTAGTTTTCCGGCAATAACCTCTGCTTTCACATCAAAACCTTCTTCCAGGTTCATGGCACGAATGGGTGGTGTGCCAAAAAAAGCATATTCCGCATACGAAGTGTAGAGGTAAGGGATGAGTTGCATTCGCAGCCGGGCTATATCAAACACCTGATTCTCCACTTCCGGAAAAGACCAGGGTTTGGTGCCGTCTGCCCACGCGTTCAGCATGGCCAGCGGAGAAAAGCAAACCGTCTGCATTCTGCGCAGCCATTCTTCTGCTGTGTCAGAGCCGCGCACCTCGGGCGTCCAAAGCACCCCGATGAAAGAACTGTTGATCAAGGCGGTAATGAAATCCGGATGGCTGTAATAATCATTGTAAATCACGTAAGGAAAAGCCGTGGCCCCCGCATTAGACGCGCGCACCAGGCCATACGTACGCCTGTTTTTCTGGCGGTACAGTTCATTCGTCATCTTTTGCATGAACACACCATAAAGCTGGCGCATTTGCTCGGCTGTGTGGCCGGAAGGGAACGTGGCGACATCGGGCCACAGCCATTCATCGATGCCATCATTCTCATCCATTTTATAGCCACTGATGCCGAGGTCGAGGTGGTGCTTTTGAAAGTGAGCGGCAATAAGGTCGTTCACCCGGGGCATTGAATAATCGGGCACTATGCCCGTCCACACCGTATGCGATGCGGTGTAAGGGAGAATGGGGTGGTAGACATCGCTTTCGGGAGAGATATACGGGTTGAGCCATACGTTCACCTGCACGTCCTGCTGCTTCATTGAAGCTATAAAGCCTGCCGGGTCTGGAAACCGGCCTTTGTCCCACTGGTAGGTGCAGGGGTACGATTTACTTTGCCAGCCGGGCTCCAGACCGATCACCGAAAGGGGAAAATCGCGTTTTTTAAACTCGTCTACTTCGGCTTTTACCTGATCGGCTGTGTACAATGTTGGTGTTCTGTGCCAGAAGCCCAGCCCCCAGCGCGGTGGCAGGCAGCCTCCCCCACTGAAGAGGTTGTATCGCTGGACGGCATTGAGCATGGTGGGCCCGCCCATCACAAATACTTCTACCCCTTCGGCGGGCACGAGTATCTCTACATTGTCTGAATAGGGGTTGGCTTCCCAGGCTTTGTCGGTATTACGGTCGCGGATTACTGGCGGGTTCTT